>CAXSEO010000030.1:0-10738 GCA_964235525.1 uncultured Sphingomonas sp.
CGACCATTTGGCCGGCGCGCTCGGCCAAACGCCGCAGGTCCGACCGTTCGGAGCTCATCCGCCAATCGTCCGGGACCGGATCGAGCAGCACGTCGGCAATCTCGCGCAGCCCAGCACTTTGACTGGCTAAATCGTGGATGCACAGCATCGCGGCCTGCCGATGCGCGTGCAGGGGGTGACGGACCCAACGCAGCGGTGGCCCACGCCCGATCCCGCAGGCGAGCGTGCTCGCCGCGCGGATGCGGTCGGAGAAGCTCCGATCGGGATGCAGGTACAGCCCGAACGGCGCGCCGAGAGCGGGCGCGAGATCGGCCGGGAGCCACAACGCCAGCTCGGGCGACCCGTGCCGACGCACGAGTAGGTGGGCGCCGCCCGGCGCAGCGAGCCGGAACACTGACGCTCCCCACGTCTCGGGCGCGAACCGCAGCCCGGGCGCGGCCAGCGCCCATGGGAGCGGGCGGACGAGCGACAGCGTGTCGACGCGGACGTTGGGCAGCCAGCCGATGAGCGGGTGGTCAGTGGCGGGGATGTCAGGGCTAGGCGCGAAAGGATAACCCCCAAGGCTCCATCCGCTTGGCGAGCGGATGGGGACCAAGTTCGATTACGCTTGTCATGGAGCGGCGCGAGGCCGTCATGGCCTGCGCAGAGGCGCGCCGCGCGGCAGCGCCGGCGCTCGCCCACAGCGAGCGGAACTCGGGGTTGCGGCGAACCCACTCCCACGCGAACTGCGAGGCCGAAAGGTCGAGCATCGCGCGATACGGCTCGGGAAGACGAAGCATGTGGTAGCCCGGCATGGTCGGTACTCACGCAAGAGGTGCCCTGTCACCGCCGAACCTGCGACAATGCCGCCGTGTCAGCAAGGCGCGCGGGGCTTAGGTGCTTATAATGCCTAGCTTATCTGGCCTACCCTCGAGGCCTGATCACTCGTATCCGCGACCGCTTTAACGCGAAAGCCCCGCCCGGTTTCCCGGGCGGGGCTGGTCGGCGGCGGTGGTCAGTCGCCGTTGCGACCTTTCGGACGCGACCAGATCAGGCTGTAAGTCTCCCCGCCCTCGTCGTCGAACAGGTTGGCGTAGATCGCGGCGTTGAAGCTCGGATCGTCGAGCTTGAGGCCCAGATACTCGCGCCCGTCGTTGGTCTTCTTGGTCCAGGCTGCCCCGATCTCCGCGCGGCCGACCATCACCCGGTGGGAGGGGGCGTTGTCGTTGGTGCGGCTGGACTCGGGAACGATGCGGACGTTCTTGGCCTGAACGCTGAGGGTGACGATCTCGCCGGTGTAGTCGTTCGAGCCGTTCTTCTTGAAGGTGCCGATGGTCGCCATGTGATGTTCCTTCTCGTGATCGAGCCCCGCGCCCATCGCGGCCTCGATGGCTGTCCAGAAGACCGGGGCTGACCGCCGCCGCAGCTGGAGGCCCGCAACGAAGTGGAGGACGGCGGGCGGGCGCTGTTTTGCCTCGCGAGGAATGAGCTGACCGGGGTCCTCGCGGCGCTTGCGCCGTGGGGTTGTAAGCTCAGGGGAAAACAGTGCCCGGCCGCCGTTGCGGCAAGGCGGGCGAGGCGCAGCCGTCCCCGGTCATCAAAGCCGATCGAAAGGCCGCGTGGGGGTGGGCTAGGCATGAGGTCAGGGACATGGTGGCAACACGGCGGTATTCGAGGAAAACGGACCGGCGGTCGCGGGATCGGACGCAAACGACAGCGATCAGGCCGGACGCGCCGTCTTCTCCGCCCCAACCGCGCCCACGCTCGCTGCCTGTCGGGTGGTCGATCGCCGGAAGACGGGGTGCATGGGCCAGCGTCCAACGGCGCGCTGTCTGGGCCGGGCTCGATCACACCGCTTGTAAGCCCCGTGAGCCCTTCCTGTTCGGCGATGCCGGGGGCGTAGCCTGCGTGCCTGGTCAGCGCCGGCCGCGTCACGCGTCGATCATTCCCGCAATGTCCCGACCGGGAGACTGGGCGGGGCTTCGCCTGCGGTCGCGACCCTATATCCGCGCTCGTTCAGGCCGGAGATGCAGCCCCCAGCCGCTTCGCTGCCGCAACCCCGACCAGCGCCGCCGTGGCGAGGGCAATCAGGATGCTCCAAGCACCCGCGCTCGAGAGGTGCAGCAGCGCTGACGCGACCTGGTAACCCGCGATCGCGGCGGGGATGGCAAAGAGCAGCGTGAGCGCGACGCGGGCGGATGCCGACGGGAGGAGGAGCGTCGCCATGCGCGCGGCTGCGATCACCAGCATGAACGCCGCGAGGCCGAGCAGCATGGCGGCGATGCCGGGAACGCCGGCGTGCCACGCCGCGAACGCAGCCGACACGCCCGCGAACAGCGGCAGCGCGTAGCTCGCCGCCGCGAACAGGAGGTAGATGATAAACCCGACGCCGATCAGCGCCAGCGGGAGAGCAATGCCTATCATGTCGCGTCCTTTGCACAGGGGTTCGGACGCGCCTCCACCACCACCTTGGCGCGGGTCCGATCATAGCGGAAATGAGCGCCGGAGGAAATCCGGCGCGTGGCAGTGTTGCGGAGGGAAATTCTGGGATCACGCCGCCCAGGGATCATATTCCCGAACGATCCGCTCGACGTCGCCGTCGAACTCGTCGCTCGGCATGACCTGATAGCCCGTGTCGGTCGCGATCAGGATGATGATCACCTTGAGCGTGCAGGCGAGGTTCCAGGCAAGCTTCTGGGCGGTGGAAAGCGACATCGTTGCGGCTCCTGTACGGGAGCGAGGTCCATCCCCGCTCGACAGGCGTCCGACAGGACCGGGGCGTGGCCGCGATCACCCGGAGGCGAAGCCGGAGCGGTCGCACGCGCATGCGTAGCGAACCCCTTGCGGGTTGAGCGCATTAGGCCGCGACCTGGCCAAGGAAGCTGGAGGAGAGCGGGGTGGTGCTCGCGGGAACAGGAGTCGCGCCGCACCCACCGCCAGCCTAGCCGTGTGTGACAGAAGCTGATATACCGCGCACACCAGACCGGAGATCATCATGGCGACCCCGAACCTTGCGCCCGAGCTGAAGCCGAAGCGCCGACTGATCAAGTCCGCGCTTACCTCGGCGGCACAGCCGTCGCCTGCTCCACCCGTACATGCGTCGCTGCTGGAGGAAGCCCGCCGTGGCGGCCTGCTCGACGGCGACAAGAGCGAGCATGTCAGCTTCCGCGCACCGCCCGCGTTGATCGAGGCGGCGAAGCGCGAGACCGGCGTCACCTCCACCAGCGAGCTCGGAGTGCTGGCGCTGGCGATGCTGGCGCAGCCCGATCCGGTCGCCGCGTTCATGCGCCGCACGCGCGGGCGGCTCGGCGAAGATCACCAGCTTGAGTGTTGATCTCGCCGGTGTCCTTCGCCGTCGCAAGCCGGAGAAGCATTGCTCGCAGCTGAAGCCGCGAGCGGCGGAGCAGCTGATCGGCGTCGGCGATCTCTCCACCGCAGGGCGGTTGGTGCTCGTGCTCGACACCAACGTCTACATCAACGACGCCGCCGGTAGGCTGCCGGCCCAAGCCGCCGCGCTACTCGATCGCGCGCTGCTGTTCCATTGCTCGGTGTGTATCGCCGAGCTCGCGACCGGAGTAGCGAATGGCGACCCAGCGCACCCGCGCTCGAAAGCGACCCGCGACCACTATGCCGAGCTTGCCGCTGCGATCCCACTATCGCGCCTGCTGACCCCCGATGCGGATGTCTGGGCCGATGCCGGTGTGATCGCGGGCACGCTGGCGAGAACGCAGGCGTTCCAGCCCTATCAGCGCAAGGAGTGCCTGAACGACGCGCTGATCCTGCTGACGGCGGCGAAGGCGGGCCTGCCGGTGCTGACCGCCAACCGTGACGAGTTCGACCTGATCCAGCAGGTCGCCCCGGAGGTCAGGTTCGTTCATTACTGAGGGCGAAAGGAATGACGGTGGCGCGTGACAGGCTGTGTAAAAACGCTGGCGCTCCGCGGAAGCGGGGCGCCAGCCTGCAGTCGCGCGGCTCCGCTCTCAGCTCGGTCTTGCTTGGAGGTTGATGTTCCGGATCATGTTGAAGGCGAGAACCGAGAGCGCCATTTCGGTGCTTGTTCCCGCGATCCCCCGGGTGAGGAACCGTCCCGTCATCATCCGCTTCATCGTCCCGAACGGATGTTCCACGGAGCATCTTCGCCGCCGCATCAGCTCGGGCGCACCTGCAACGCGAGCCGTCATCCGTTCGAGCGCGTCCTCATGCACGTGGCGCGTGACGGATCGGCGTTTGGCCTTGGTGCATCGCGGCTTTAGCTCGCACCCGCTACAGTCGCGCGAGAGGTAGAAGACGCTATGGCGGTTGACCCTCGGCAAGCGGGCAAGAACCCGGCCGGCAGGGCACGTGTACCGATCATGCTCGGCGTCGTACTCAAAGGCGGAGCGGTCGAACACGTCACCGCCTGAGTTGTTGACCGAGCGCTTGACCGGCACACAGGCCGTTATGTTGTCCGCCTCGCACGCTGCTGCCGCGTTTCCGTTCGAGTAGCCGGTGTCGGCGACCACTTGCAGCTCGTCACGATCGAGCAGTTTTTTCACCGCCGTCGCCATCGGATGCAGCATCCTGAGGTCGTTCACCTCGTCGGTCACGGCGTGGTGGACGACGATGCCGGTATCGGCGTCCACCGCGATCTGGATGTTGTAGGACGGCGGTTTACCGCCCTGACCGAAGCCCATCGGCCTAGCATCCCGCTCCCCGTCGACGACTAAATTGCGCCCGTCCTGATCGAGGTAGGAGGCCAACCGGTTCAGCTCCGCGCGACGCGCCTTCAAGGCCGCGATTGCGTCCGCGGTGGAGCCGTCGCCGGGTTCGGCCGCGTCCGCGTCGTCCAACTCGACGAGATACCGCGCGATGCCGGCATCGATCTGTTCGGCCTCCTCCGCGATCCGACGCCGGTCGAGAACCCTGTTCTGGCTCGCGACCGCCCGGAACTTCGCCCCGTCGATCGAGACCAGCTTCGCGGCGAACAAGCCGTGGTCGCGGCAGAACAGCACGAAGGCACGGCAGGTGCCAACGATCGCCAGGCCGTTCTCCCGCCTGAAGTCGGCGATGGTCTTGTGGTCGGGCGCGAGCCGGCGCACGAGCCACATCAGCTCGACGTTGTGCTTGCACTCGCGCTCGAGCCGGCGGGACGAACGGACCTCGTTGAGGTAGCCGTAAATATATAACTTCAGAAGGTCGCGCGGGTCGTATCCGGGTCGGCCGGTTGAAGCAGGTACGGCCCGATTGAAGCCGAGTGTCAGAATGTCCAAGCCGTTGACAAAATCGTCGATGACCCGGACCGGCGCATTAGCATCGACATAGTCGTCTATCACTGGAGGAAGCAGGCTGGGTTGTCGGCGATCTTCGCCCGTTACGTAGCTCATAAGCGCTCCGGATCATGCCAACTATTTCAGCTATAGGCTGATCTGCTGGCGAGAACAGGACAAAGAGCCTCGCCGGGTGGGCGAGGCTCGCACGCGTTTTCACACAGCCTGTCACGCGCCGCCTCTGCGGAAGTCGAACAGCGGGATGCCGAGCTTGCGCGCCTTGTCGGCGAGATTGTCCTGGATGCCCGTCCCGGGGAACACGATCACCCCGATCGGCAGGACGTCGAGCATCTGGTCGTTGCGTTTGAACGGCGCCGCCTTGGCGTGGCGGGTCCAGTCGGGCTTGAACGCCACCTGCGCGATCTTACGGTGGTCGGCCCAGCGCGATGCGATCAGCTCGGCACCTTTCGGTGAACCCCCGTGCAGCAGGACCATGTCGGGGTGCTTGGCATGCACCCGGTCGAGCGCGGCCCAGATGGCGTGGTGGTCGTTGGCGTCCGCTCCACCGGTGAACGCGACCTTCGGCCCGGCGGGCAGCATCACTTCGTTCTCGGCGCGCTTCCTGGCTGCGATGAACTCCCGGCTGTCGATCAGCGTCGCGGTGAGCGTGCGGCGGCTGACCATCGAGCCGGCATGGGGCCGCCAGGGCTTGCGGAGGTGGAGTTCGAACGCGTCGGCGGCGAGGTCGCGCAGCACCTCGTGCGCGTTGCGGCGTTCGATCATCGTCAGCCCCTCGGCCAGATGCCGCTCCAGCTCGACCGACTTGACCTCCGACCCGTCCTGTTCGCGCTGGCTGCGCTGCTGCGCCTGTTCGTTGCTGTCGAGCTGCCGCTCGATGCGGGCGGTGGCGCGATGGAAGACGTTGGTGATGCCCCAGAGCAGGTCTTCGAGGTCGGGCTCAAGGCGGGTGTCCTGGAACGCGGTGACAAAGGCGTCGAACGTGTCGGCGATGGCTGCTCGGATCAGGTGATCCTCAGGAAGCGCCCTCGGGTCGGGCTCGTCGGCGAATGGGCGGTGGCCGTAGAGCTGGAGTTCGGCAAGGAGGTGGGCGGTCGGACTCTCGGCGTGGTTCGGTTCGTGGTCGTTGGGCGTGAGGTGGTCGGTCATCGTGTTCGCCTCCGGCGGGTCGGCCGCGCCCTTCGCGGCCTCGTGGGCGCCAAAGAGCGGGAGCGGACCGGGCCTGCATCCCGGGCTTGCCCGGGACCGGAGCGCAGCGGAGGACGGCGAAGCGCGGCTTTCTTGGCTCGCGAGGAATGGCGCGCTTGCGCGCTAGGGGAAGAAAGTTGCAGGCTAGCCGTTGCCGGCCCGGGCCGGTTCCGGTCAGGTCGCCCCTCTAGAGGCCAAGGGCGGGGCTCTGCCGCCGGTGGTGGACTACGATGATCATTCGACGCCGGTGACCATCAGCCCGCTCACGCTGCCCGGCTGCTCTCGGCCTGCGAACACCAGAACCGCGCAACGTCCTCGGGGGCGAGCTGCACCCGCAAGGCGGCCCGAAGCGCCTCCGGCCCGAGCCGCTGGAGATCGTCGTTGAAGTCGCCGAGCGCCGGGGTCAGTCGCAGCGCCTCGATTCCGGCCGCTTCCGCTCTGTGCATCACCGACGCCGTCACACGCCGACCCGCATCGTCGGCGTCCTCGGCGACGTACAGGCGACGCAGCGTTCCCGGCAGGATTAGTGCGTCGAGGTGGTTGGCCGAGCCCGCGGCGATCATGGGCAGGGTTGGCAAGGTGACCCGCAACGAGAGCATGGTCTCGAGCCCCTCGCCGATGGCCATGATCTCCGCCGACCGACCGATGCGGACCCCGTGCCCGTTGATCAGCCCCAGCGAGCGTCGCGGGGTCGATACGGGTGCTTTCGCCTCCCCGGAAAGGTCGAGCCAGGTGCGATGCACGCCGGTGATGGTGCCGGTCTCGTCGGTGACGGCGGCGACCAATGCTGGCCAGGAGTCCCGGGCCGTGTCGCCGGGCAGGTCCAGGTCACCTCGATACCAGCAGCGCGGGTGGAACCGGAGCGCCGTGCAATCGTGCAGCTCGGTCAGGCCGCGACCGCGCAGGTAGGTCTCGGGAATTGAGCCCCGGATCGGGTTCGCCATCGCGAACAGGCGTCGAGCCGCTTCGGGTGAGCCTTGCAGAACTAGGTCCGGTCGGGTTGTCGGTTCCGGTCGGGGCAGGCTCAGGAACCGGCGGGCTTCGTCGAGCGTGTCGCGCAATGTCGTGTGCCGCTCGCGAGCGGCGATCAGGTCGAGCAGGTCGCCGTGCTCGCCGGTGCTGGCGTCGGTCCATTTGCCCGCGGCCCGTCCGCCGGAGTCGGAGCCGGACAGCCGAACATACATGCTGCGACCGGGCGTGTTGTCGACATCGCCGACCAGCCAGTAGCGACCGTGACGACGACCGCTGGAGAGATAATGTCGGCAGACCGCCTCCGCGTCGCGGGCAAGACGGCAGGCCAGGTCGGATGCGGTGTTGGGCATCATAGCCTCCGAACAAAAAGCCCGCCGTTCCCGGGTGGAGAACGGCGGGCGAGTGGCGCAGTGGGGTGCCGCGGTCGGGGGAGGCCGCGGCGGGAGCATCCTCGACCCGGACGGTGCTCGCGGCCATCGCCTATGCGCCGTCAGGCAGCACCGATTGTGCGACGCTGGCGCCGACATCGGCCGCCGGATCGAGGTTGCTCGCCAGCCAATGCTCGCAGTCGAGCCAACCCCAAGATCGGCGCTGGCCAAGATCTATCAGCTGCGCGCCGCCGCCGAACCCATCGAGGCGAGGTTTGGAGCAGGTCAGCGCCCAGACAAATCCCCATCGACCGACGAGATCGAACGCCTCCGCGCAGGCGAGCACGAACGCGATGACGTGCTCAGGCTCGCCGTTCCCGTCGGAGCTGATCCAAAGCGCGCCGGGACCGCGCTCGGGATCGGGCTCTATGTCGAACCCAAGGTCGGTGCCTTCGCCTTCCTCGAGCGCGTCGGCCTGCTGGCGGCGTATCTGTTCGGCGCGGGCCGCGTTCGCGGCTGTGCCCACGTTGTCGATTCCGACGAAGCCGCCCCCGTGTTCCGGGCTGATTTCGCCCCCTAATTCCGAGATGATGTCGCCCCCTCGGCGGCGGGGTTGTGCTGGCGATGCTGGTTGTTGTTTTCTTCGCGGTCGGCGTCAAGCGTCCGGACTGGTTTTCGAGCGCCGCATGCTGTCGCCGGTAAGGTCCAGGCGGTGGGCGTTGTGAACGAGGCGGTCCAGGATCGCGTCGGCATAGGTCGGGTCCGCGATCACCTCGTGCCAGCTGGAGATGGGAAGCTGGCTGGTGACGATGGTGGAGCGGCGACCATAGCGTTCCTCGACGATCTCGAGCAGATCGTGGCGCGCCAGCGCATCGAGCGGCTCGAGCCCCCAGTCGTCCAGGATCAGCAACTGGACGCTTCCGAGCTTCCGGAGGAAGCGCTCATGGCGACCATCGCCGCGCGCCAACGCGAGGCTGGCGAACAGCTTGGGAACCCGCTGGTAGAGAACCGAGCGATCATCCCGGCAGGCTTTGTGGCCGAGCGCGCAGGCAAGCCAGCTCTTGCCGACCCCGGTCGGCCCGGTGATGACCAGATTGTCGTGCGCCGCGATCCAGTCGCCCGCGACGAGCTTCATGAGCAAGGCGCGGTCAAGCCCGCGCGGGCTGCGATAGTTGATGTCTTCAGGGGTCGCCTGATGGCGCAGCTTCGCGAACCGCAGCCGGGCGGCGAGCTTGCGGTCGTGCCGGAAGCTCCATTCCCGGTCGAGCAGCAGAGCCAGCCATTCGGGATGCGTCAGGCGCTCGGCTTCGGCGTTGGCGGCGAGTTCGCCATAGGCCCTCGCCATGCCGGCCAGCCCCATCGTGTTCAGTCGATCAAGGGTGGGATGTGGAAGCATCGTCGTTCCTTTCAGTGATAGTAGCGTGAGCCCCGGATGTTCGGATGATCGACCGGTGGAGCGGAACCCGGACGCGAAGGCGGGGCATGGTCGAGGCCCTTGTCGAGGATCGATCGGACCGAGCCGTAGGTGCGCGCGCCGATGTCGAGCGCGCGCGAACAGGCCGCCTCAACGCGCTCGCGCCCAAAGCTCCTGGCCATTCGCATGATGCCGAGGCAGGCGCGGAAGCCCTGTTCGGGATGACGACGCTCGACGAGGATCTTCTCGCACAACAAGGCCGTGCACGGCCCGATCGTGGTCGCGTCGCGCGCGATCCGCTCCACCGTCCAGTCGGCGAACCGGCGATGCGAGGACGGCATGTGCTCCGGGATCGTGGTGTGCCGGCCATTGCCCGAGCCGCGCATGTGCGCCGCGATCCGCTCGCCCTTATGGAACAGCTCGATGGTGGCCGCCGTGATCCGCGCCTCGACCGCCTCGCGCGCGAAGCGGTAAGGCACCGAGTAATAATGCCGTTCGATCTCGACATGATAGTCGAGCCCCGCGCGCCGGCACCGCCACTCGGCATAGACGTAAGGCTCGGCCGGCAGCGGCTTGAGCGCCGGACGATCGATCTCCTCGAACAGCTGGCGGCGCGTCCGCCCGACCCGGCGCAGCACTCGCCGGTCGTTCAGATCAGCGAGCAACGCGCCGATCGCGGCGTTGAGCTCGGCCAGGCTGTGGAAGGTCCGGTGCCGCAGGCGCCCGAACAGCCAGCGCTCGACGATCAGCACCGCCGCTTCGACCTTCGCCTTGTCGCGCGGTCGGCGCGGCCGCGTCGGCAGCACCGTGCCGTCGTAATGCGCCGCCATCTCGGCATAGCTGCGGTTGACCTGCGGGTCGTACAGGCACGCCTTGATCACCGCGACCTTGGCGTTGTCGGGCACGAACAGCGCCGGCGAACCGCCGAACATCGCCAGCGCCCGGGTATGGGCCGCCAGCCAGTCCGGCAGTGTCTCGGTCCAGCTCGCTTCCGCGTAGGTCAGGCTGGAGGCACCGAGCACCGCCACGAAGATGTGCGCGTCGCACCTCGCCGGTCAGCCGGTCGACCACCACGGCGATCTTGTCGCCGGCATAATCCACGAACAGCTTGTCACCGGGAGCGTGGTTCTGCCGCATCGTCACCGGCAGCTTCATCGCCCAGCCGCGATACAGGTCGCAGAACCGGCTATAGCGGTAGCCGTCGGGATGCGCGGCGACATACTCGTCCCACAAGACTTGCAGCGTCACGTGCTTGCGCTTCAGCGCGCGGTGGATCTCCGCCCAGTCGGGTTCGGGACAGCGGCGATGGCCGGTCTTCTTGCCAGCCTCGCGGTACAGCGCCGCCTCCAGCGCGGCATCGCCAAGCCCTTCGTCCAACGGCCAGCTCAGCCCCGCCACCGCCGCACGCTTCAGCGTCTCGCGCACCGTTGATGGGACCGCACCCACCCGGACCGAGATCGCCTTGTACCCCAGACCCTGCTCGGCCCGGTACCTCATCATCTCGCGGACACGCCGCCTGCTCACCCTTTCCGCCGACATCGCTCACTCCTCGG
>CAXSEO010000031.1:0-10639 GCA_964235525.1 uncultured Sphingomonas sp.
ATGCACGCCGCGCAAAGCTCGGTGAAGAAGGGCGAGACGCTGATCGACACCGCGCAGACATTGAACGCGATGCGCGCGGACGCGCTGGTGATCCGGCACGCGAGCTCTGGCGCGGTGCGGCTGATCGCCGACAAGGTCGCCTGCCCGGTGCTCAACGCGGGCGACGGGCGGCACGAGCATCCGACGCAGGCGTTGCTTGACGCGCTGACGATCCGGCGGCGGCGCGGCACGGTGGCGGGGCAGCGGGTGGTGATCTGCGGCGACCTGCTCCATAGCCGTGTGGCGCGCTCGAACATGCTGGCGTTGACCGCGCTGGCGGCCGAAGTGCGGGTGTGCGCGCCCTCGACGCTGATGCCGCCCGCGGTGGAGGCGATGTTCGTGGAGCCGTTCACCGACTTTGACGCCGCGATTGAAGGCGCGGACGTGGTGATGATGCTCCGGCTACAGAGCGAGCGCATGGCTGGCGCGTTCGTCCCCTCCGCGCGCGAGTTTCACCTCCGCTACGGCCTCACCCCCGAGCGGCTTCGCCGCGCCACGCCGGGCGCGCTGGTGATGCACCCGGGGCCGATGAACCGGGGCGTCGAGATCGACTCGGTGGTTGCGGACGGCGCGCAATCGGCGATCACCGAGCAGGTCGAGATGGGCGTGGCGGTGCGAATGGCCTGCCTCGACGTGCTCACCCGCCGCGCGCGCGGCGTGGAGGGCTGGGCGTGAGGCTGCGCTTCGCCAACGCGCGGCTGGTCTGCCCCGAAGGCGGAGTGCGTGAAAGCGATCTCCACGTCGCCGATGGCATGATCGTCGACCGGCTCGACACGGCGGAGGTGATCGATTGTCGCGGCAAGACGCTCGCGCCGGGCATCGTCGACTTGGGGGTGATGGCGATCGACCGCGCCGCATTCCGCGCCGGGGGGATCACGCGCGTGGGGCTGATGCCCGATCAGTCGCCGGTGCTCGACGGCCCGGGGCTGGTCCAGCGCGCGGCGCTGATCGGCAAGCCCGACCTGTGGATCCACCCGATCGCCGCCGCCACGGTAGGGCTGGCCGGGACGGACCTCGCCGAGGCGGCGATGTGCCGCGCGGCGGGGGCGAAGGCGCTCGGCACCGGCGCGCGGTGGATCGCGGACTCGGGCGTGATGGCGCGGGTGCTCGCCTACGCGCGCGACCTCGACATGGCAGTGGTCAGCCATGCCGAGGATGGCGGGCTTATGGGCGAGGCGGTGGCGACCGCGGGGGAGACCGCGACGCGGCTGGGCCTTCCCGCCGCGCCCGCGCTGGCCGAGGCGCTGGCGATCGCGCGCGACCTCAGCCTCGCGGAGGAGACGAGCGCGCGGCTGCACCTCAGGCTGGTGACGACCGCCGCCGGCTTCGAGCTGGTCCGCGCGGCGAAGCGACGGGGCGTCGCGGTCACCTGCGGGACCAGCCCGGCTTACTTCCTCCTGTCCGACATCGCCGTCAGCGACTTCCGCACCTTCGCGCGGCTGTCCCCGCCGTTGCGCGCGGAAGCGGATCGGCGAGCCACGCTCGACGCGATCGCGGACGGGACGGTGGACGTCCTATGCTCCGCGCACGACCCGCGCGGACCGGAGGAGAAGCGGCTGCCGTTCGCGGATGCGACTCCGGGCGCGGCGGGCGCAGCGACGCTGCTCGCGCTGTCGCTGACGCTGGTGCGCGACGGGCTGGTGACGCCGGACCGGCTGTTCGCGATACTGGGGCAGGCCCCCGCGCAAGTGCTGGGCGTCGCGGCGGGGACGCTGACGCCAGGGGCGCCCGCCGACCTGGTGTTGTTCGACGAGCACGCGCCATGGATCATCCAGGCGGAGCGGCTCTCCGGGCGCGCGGGCAACACGCCGTTCGACGGCCTGCCCGTGCAGGGCCGCGTGCTGCGGGTGTGGAAGGGTGGACGCGAGATCGCGGGATGACCTTATGTTGGCGCGGTTGCCGAGTCGGCAGATATGCTATCTGCCTAGCAACCGCTCACCGCGACGCGAGCTGCACGTTCTTCCTGACCCAGCTCGCGACCTGATCGCCCGCGCCTTGCCGGACGAAGCAACGGCCGCCCTTGGCGCGGAACGAGCGGCACAGCCCATCCGCCTCCGCGCGCGCGAAGCCGCCGACGGACACGCGATAGACCTGCGCGCCGTTGGCCTGGAAAGTCATGCCCTGCGGCACGAAGCCGCGGAACGCCGCGTCGCGGCGGGTCGCGCGCGCCCAGTCGTCATGCGCCACGGCGGCGTTGCCGTACGCGCCGATCTGGACGAACCAGTCGCCCTTCGCGCGGGCGGCGGATCGGGCGAGCGCGGCCTTGACCGCCACCTTGTACGCCGCCGGGCTCTCGATCGCAGGGGCGGGCTCAGCGGAACCGACCGGTGCGGCTGGCAGCGCCTCCACGACCGGGCTTGCGGCCGCGAACATCACGCCCGAAACGGCTGGCGCGACCGCGATTGTTGGCGCGGGTGAGGCGGACGCGGGAGCGGTGGCGACGACCGGCGCAGGGGATGAAACGGGCGCGGCGGTCGGAGCAACCTCCGCGACGCGCGCCGGTGCGGGCGCGTTCAGCGCCAGCGCGACCGGCTCGCCCGCATCCGCGACCGGCGTCACGCCGAGCAGCGCCGCGACCTGATCCGCCGCGCCGGTCGGGTGCGCGAACGCCGCCCATTGCTCCAGCCGCGCGTCGAGGTCGGTGGGCGACAGGTCCATCCCCGCGACCGCGCGCGCGTCCGGCCAGCGCCCCGCCAGCGCCAGCGCCAGCGCGAGGTTCTGCCGCGTTTTCACCGTCGCCTCGGGCGAGCGCACCGCCGCCGTCAGCACCTCGACCGCCCCGGCCGGATCACCCGCCAGCGCCAGCCCCAGCCCGCGATCGGCGGCGGGCACGGTCTCCGCATGAGCCGTGAGGATGTCGCGCGCGTGCGCCCAGTCGCCCAGCCCCGTCTCGACCAGCGCGAGATTGAGCGCTGCCTTGCCGTCACCCGGCTCCAGCGTCAGCGCATCGGCGAACGCCGCGCGGGCGGAGGTGAACCGCCCCGCCTTGAGGTAGCTTTGCCCGAGCAGCACGCGGTACGCGGCGACGCGCGGCTGCATCGCGACCGCCGCTTCGGCGAAGCGCACCGCGACGTCGGGCTTGCCCTTCGCGAGCGCTTCCCCGGCTTTGCCCTCCTCGGCGCTTGCCGCCTTGACCGCGGCCGCGTCGTCGCGCGCGGACGCCGACGCGACAGCTCCACTCAGCGCGGCGGCGGCGATACCGCCGACCGCGAGCGTGGACAGGGTCAGGCTCACAAGCGCTCGGGTCGTCATCGGGGGTCTCCCATGGGCGTGGGCGGGGAACATTGGGTTGCGAGTTCCTCCACCTCGGGCAGGGTTTGGAGAAAGGCGTCGAGCGCGCCGGTCAGCAGCGCCTGCGACGAACGATGGGTGACCGCGCTCGCCAGCCGCAGCCGCAGGTGCCGGGGGCCGTCGAGGCGCAGGGTGAAGGCGGCTTTGCCCCGCGCCGACGCACGCGGTTGCGGCAGGACAGCGGCGACGCTCGCGCGAGTGTTGGGGACGGATGCGACCGCCACCAGCTCGGCGTCGACCACCGGTGCGACCGCGACGGGCTCGACCGCTATCGATTCGACGTCGGGCGTCGGCGGAGCCTGCTCCACCTCGTCCTTCAACGCCGCGCGTTCGACCAGCACCGGTGGCAACTCGGGCTCGGTCACGTCGGGTTCGCCGCCCATGTCGTTCCAGCCGAGGTCATCGACCGGCGTCACCGAGGACAACGTCGCATAGGCTTGCGGACGCATCGCCGGGCGCGCCGAGCCCTTGCGCGCGAGCAGTCCGGAGGACAGCGCGGCGAGCGGCTTGGGGGAGATGAACATGCCGGTCAGCCCAGCACGCGGCGGCCGAAACCGCCCGCGCCCGCGCGCGCCGCCGCGATCGGCGGGGCGGAGAAGACGGTGCGGCGAAAGTTCTTCTCCAGCCGGTCGGAGATATACACCCACAGCGCCGCGACCTCGGCCGCGGACTTGCCCTTCGGGTCGACCTCCATGACGGTACGCCCGTCGATCATCGACGCCGCGAAGTCGGTACGCTGGTGGAGCGTGATCGGCGCGACCGTGCCGTGCTGCGACAGCGCGACGGCGGCCTCGGAGGTGATCTTCGCCTTGGGGGTGGCGGCGTTGACCACGAAGATCAGCGGCTTGCCCGCGCGTTCGCACAGGTCGACTGTCGCACCCACCGCGCGCAGATCGTGCGGGCTGGGGCGCGTCGGCACCACGATCAGCTCGGCGACCTGGATCACGCTCTGGATCGCCATGGTGATCGCGGGCGGCGTGTCGATCACCGCAATCTTGAAGCCTTGCTGGCGCAGCATCTCCAGGTCGGCGGCGAGCCGCGCTACGGTGGTCTGCGCGAAGGCGGGGAACTCCGCCTCGCGCTCGTTCCACCAGTCGGACAGCGACCCTTGCGGATCGATGTCGATCAACACCACGGGGCCCGCGCCCGCGCTCTGCGCCTGCACCGCGAGATGCCCGGACAGCGTGGTCTTCCCCGACCCGCCCTTTTGCGATGCCAACGCGAGAACGCGCATGTGCCCCCACACTCCCTGTCAGCGACGGGCGTTCGCATGGCATGGGCTAAGAAGCGGTTAACGCGCGGCGACGTTGCCGTCCGCGCGCGGACGCGGCATGATGCGCGGGACGGATTGAGCGGTGAGGACAGGGCGGATGCGGGCGATGATCGGATGGGCGGCGGCGGCGGCGCTGTTGGTGGCGACGCCCGCGCTGGCGGATATCAAGGCGGGGGCCGACGCCTGGACGCGCGGCGACTACAAGACCGCGGTCGAGCAATGGCGCGGCCCGGCGATCGCGGGCGACCCGGACGCGCAGTTCAACATGGGGCAGGCGTACAAGCTGGGGCGCGGCGTCCCCACCGATCTGTCGCAGGCCGAGCAATGGTACGCCAAGGCCGCCGCGCGCGGACACCTGATGGCGGCCGACGCCTACGGGCTGACGCTGTTCCAGGAGGGCAAGCGCGCGGCGGCGCTGCCGTGGCTGGAGAAATCGGCGGCGCGCGACGAGCGGCGCGCGGAACTGATCCTCGGCACGATGTTGTTCAACGGCGACGGCGCGCCCAAGGACGAGGTGCGTGCCTATGCGCTGATCAGCCGGTCGTCGCAGCAGGGCCTGACCCAGGGTTCGACGACGCTGGCGCAGATGGACGGGTACCTGACGCCCGACCAGCGTGAGCGCGGCCTCGCGCTGGCGAGCGAGATCCAGAGCCGGGCGAAGGCGGCGGAGCTGGCGGACACGGCCGGCGAGCGCGGGCGCGGCGCGGCGGCGGGCGTGGGGGCAGACAGCGCGGTCGACTCCTCCCCACCTGCGCTCGCCTCGGCTGCCCCGACGAGTTCGCGCGGCCGGCATGGCGCGTCCATGGTGCAGGCCAGTTCCGCTTCCCGACCGCCCGTGGAGAGTCCTCCGCCAACGGCGACCCACCCCGCGGCTCTGCGCCCCGCGCCGGTAGCGGCGAACATCCTGCCCCGCCCCGCTCCGGTGGTGGCGAGCGCTTTGCCCCGCCCCGCTCCCGCCACGCATATGTCGAGCGGCGGTCGCTGGCGTGTCCAGCTCGGCGCGTTCCGCGCGCCAGGCGCAGCGCAGGCGCTGTGGAAGGACATTGGCGGGCGAGTCGGTGGCCAGCCGACCTATACCAAGGCGGGCGCGGTTACCCGCCTTCAGGCAGGTCCGTTCGCCAGCAAGGCGGACGCGGAACGCGCGTGTCACGCGGCGGGGGTGAGTTGCGTGGTAGTGCCGGGGTAGGCGTCGCTCCCATGTCGGTGAAGCAGTTCCCCGGCGGAGGGCGGGGCGCAGTCACACCGGCCAGCGTTGCTGGGCCCGGCCTCCGCCGGGGAACAAGGGCGGCGCGATCGTTCCCGCTCGCTTACCCCGTCCAATCCGCCCGCGCGATCCCCTGCGCCCAGAGCAGCGTGGTGAGGTCGCCGTGGTCGACCCGCGCCGCCGCCGCCGCCGCGACGACCGGCTTGGCGCGGTAGGCGACGCCAAGCCCCGCCGCGCGGATCATCGGCAAGTCGTTCGCGCCGTCGCCCACCGCCAGCGTCTCCGCCTTGCCCAGCCCCAGCCGCGCGCGCTCGGCGAGCAGTGTGTCGAGCTTGGTCGCCGCGTCGACGATCGGCCGCTCGACCCGTCCGGTCAGCTTGCCGCCCGCGATCTCCAGCCGGTTGGCGATCACCCGGTCGAAGCCGATCATCTCCGCCACTGGCTCGGCGAAGCGGGTGAAGCCGCCCGATACCAGCACCGTGTATGCCCCCCGCGCCCGCATCGTCCGCACCAGCTCGCGCGCGCCCGGCATCACGCGCACCCGCTCGGCGAGGCAGCGGTCGATCGCGCTGTCCTCCAGCCCCGCCAGCAACGTCACTCGCGCGTCTAGCGCGCCCGCAAAGTCGAGCTCGCCCCGCATCGCCGCCTCGGTGATCGCGGCGACCTGCGGCTTGATCCCGGCGAAGTCGGCGAGCTCGTCGATGCATTCAACGGTGATCATGGTGGAGTCCATGTCGGCGACAAGGAGTTTCTTCTCGCGATGGGCGGCGGGCTGGACGATGACGTCGAAAGGTCCACTCATGTGGAGACCGATTGGCGTAAGAGCGTCCGCTAGGAACGGCCAATGCTCTTTGGGCAGCTCCTTGTGCTGAAACGCGATGTCAGCCGCCGATCCATCCATCAACGAGGTCAAGTCGATCAGCTCACCACCCATCAACGTGATCTGATGAGCGACTTCGCGAACCGTCGACCATTCGAGCGAACTGTCTGCTATTAGTGTCGCCACATACATGATTGCGCGTCACTCCCTCCCCGTTCGGGCTGAGCTTGTCGAAGCCCTGCCCTTCTCCGCGCGCCTAAAGAAGAACAGCCCTTCGACAAGCTCAGGGCGAACGGTGGGAGCGGTATGACCATATCCCTACCCCGCCTCGCGCTCATCGCAGGGCCGACCGCGAGCGGCAAGTCCGCGCTCGCGCTGGAGCTGGCCGAGCGGCACGGGGGCACGGTCATCAACGCCGATTCCGCGCAGGTTTACCGGGACCTGCGCGTGCTCTCCGCCCGCCCCTCACCGGAGGACGAGGCGCGCGTGCCGCATCGACTGTTCGGCCACCTCGACGGCGAGGAGAGCTGCTCCGCCGCGCGCTGGGCCGCCGACGCGCGAGCGGCGATTGACGAGACGGTAGCAGCAGGCCGCCTCCCCATCCTGGTCGGCGGCACCGGCCTGTACCTCCGCACCCTGCTCGACGGCATCGCGCCCGTGCCCGCGATCGACCCCGCGATCCGCGGCGGCGTGCGTGCGCTGCCCGTGGCGGAGGCGTATGCCGCCCTCGCCGCCGAGGACCCGCCCGCCGCCGCGCGGCTCTCTCCGGCTGACACGACCCGCGTCGCGCGCGCGCTGGAGGTGGTGCGCTCCACCGGTCGCCCGCTCGCCGCATGGCAGGCGGAGCGGAGCGGCGGCATCGCGGACCGGTTCACGCTCGCACCGCTGATCCTGCTTCCCGACCGCAACGATCTCGCCCACTGCATCGCGGCGCGGCTCGAGGCGATGTTCGCAGGCGGCGCGGTCGAGGAGGTCGCCGCCCTGCTCGCCCGCAAGCCCCCGCCCGACGCACCCATATTACGCGCGATCGGCGTGCCCGAGATCAGCGCCTATCTCGCGGGCACGCTCACCCGCGCTGAGGCGCTCGCCCGCGCGCAGCTCGCCACGCGCCAGTACGCCAAGCGGCAATATACCTGGTTTCGCAACCAGCCGCCCGCTAGTTGGCCCCACGTGCCCGACCCTAGCGCGGCGCTACTCGCAATATAGTTGCGCGATACAGAGTTGACGCGCATCTTTGCTGCAAGTACCGGGCACACTCCCGTTCTCCTGCCCACTAACGGACCTCGCCACCATGACCGAACACAGCGGAGCGGATATCCTGATCGAGGCGCTGACCGATCTCGGCGTCGAGATCGTGTTCGGCTATCCGGGCGGCGCGGTGCTGCCGATCTACGACGCGCTCCACCGGCAGTCGCGCATCCGCCACATCCTCGTCCGCCACGAACAGGCGGCGACCCACGCGGCGGAGGGCTATGCGCGCTCGACCGGCCGGCCCGGCGTGGTGCTCGTCACCAGCGGTCCCGGCGCGACCAACGCGATCACCGGCATCACCGACGCGCTGATGGACTCGATCCCGATGGTGGTCATCACCGGGCAGGTGCCGACCACGCTGATCGGCACCGACGCGTTCCAGGAGGCGGACACGGTCGGCATCACCCGCCATTGCTCCAAGCACAATTACCTGGTGAAGGACCCCGCCCGGCTCGGCGCGGTGATCCACGAGGCGTTCCACATCGCCACCAGCGGCCGCCCCGGCCCGGTGGTGGTCGACATCCCCAAGGACGTCCAGGTCGCGACCGCGCGCTACACCAAGCCCGGCCCGATCCAGCACAAGACGTATCGCCCGCAGGTCAAGCCGGACCGATCGGCGATCGAGGCGGCGGTGGATATGCTCGCCGCCGCCGAGCGCCCGGTGCTCTACACCGGCGGGGGTGTCATCAACGCGGGGCCGGGCGCGTCGCAGCTGCTTTGCGAACTGGCGCGCGTGTCGGGCGCGCCCGTCACCTCGACGCTGATGGGGCTGGGCGCGTTCCCGTCCTCTTCGCCGCAGTTCCTTGGCATGTTGGGGATGCACGGGACCTACGAGGCGAATCACGCGATGAACCAGGCGGACCTGATCGTCGCGATCGGCGCGCGGTTCGACGACCGGGTGACGGGGCGGCTCGACGCGTTCAGCCCGCTCAGCCGCAAGGTGCACATCGACATCGACCGGTCGAGCATCAATAAGAACGTCCGCGTCGACCTCGCCATCGTCGCCGACGCGGGCCGCGCGCTGGAAGACATGGTGCATGTCTGGAAGGCTCGTCAGCATCCCAAGCCCGACCTAGCCGACTGGTGGGCGCGTATCGCCGAGTGGCGGGCGAAACGCTGCCTCCATTTCCCCGAGACCGACGACGAGATCATGCCGCAACGCGCGGTGCGCGCGCTATGGGAAGCGACGCACCATCGCTCGCCGATCATCACCACCGAGGTCGGCCAGCATCAGATGTGGGCGGCGCAGTTCTTCGGGTTTGAGAAGCCGAACAAGTGGCTGACCAGCGGCGGGCTCGGCACGATGGGCTATGGCTTGCCCGCCGCGATCGGTGCGCAGCTCGGCAATTCGGGCGCGCTGGTGATCGACATCGCGGGCGAGGCGTCGATCCAGATGAACATCCAGGAACTCGCCACCGCGCACCAATACCGGCTGCCGGTGAAGGTGTTCATCCTCAACAACGAATATATGGGCATGGTCCGCCAGTGGCAGGAGCTGAACTACTCCTCGCGCTACGCCGAAAGCTATAGCGAGAGCCTGCCGGACTTCGTCAAGCTGGCGGAGGCCTATGGCTGGCGCGGCCTGCGGATCGAGAAGCGGGGCGAGCTGGAGAGCGGCATCGCCGAGATGCTGGCGCATGACGGCCCGGTGCTGGTCGACTGCCGGGTGAGCAAGCTCGCCAACTGCTTTCCGATGATCCCGAGCGGCAAGGCGCATACCGAGATGCTGCTCTGGTCGGACGAGGTGGTCGGCGAGATGGACGATCACGGCAGGGCGCTGGTGTGAGCGCGTCGTGGCATGTCGCGATTGACTCGGCGCGGGCGGCTTTGAATGCGGGCGGCGAGCCTTGGGTTCAGCCACTTGCAAACGGGTCGATGCGGTGCATCCTGTATGCGCCGAAGCAGGTCGACACGCAGACGCCGCATACGCAGGACGAGCTGTACGTCATCACGCGCGATTACGGGATGATCGAGCGTGACGGCCAGCTGGCGCCTGTCTCGACGGGCGACGCGATCTTCGTGCCCGCCGTGATGTCACATCGCTTCCTCGACTTCAGCGATGACTTCGAGTGCTGGGCCTTGTTTTGGGGACCGAAGGGCGGCGAAGGTTGATGCACATTCGCGAAGAACCCGCCGCCCGCCACACGCTCGCGGTCATCGTCGACAACGAGCCGGGCATCCTCGCGCGGATCGCGGGGCTATTCACCGCGCGCGGGTACAACATCGAGTCGCTGACCGTGTCGGAGGTCAGCGACGACCACGCGGTCAGCCGCATCACCATCGTCACTTCCGCGAGCGCGCCGGTAATGGAGCAGATCATCGCGCAGCTCGACCGGCTGGTGCCCGTCCACCGCGTCACGGACCTCACGGTGCTCGGCGACCATGTCGAGCGCGAGCTGGCGCTGGTGAAGGTGGCAGGCGTTGGCGAGAAGCGGATCGAGGCGATGCGCCTCGCGGAGGTTTATCGCGGGCGCGTGGTCGACGCGACCACCGCCAGCTTCGTGTTCGAGGTGACCGGCGGACGCGACAAGATCGACAAGTTTGTCGAGCTGATGCGCGAGGTCGGCCTGGTCGAGGTCGCCCGCACCGGCATCGTCGCCATCGCGCGCGGCCGCGAGGCGGTCTGACGCTGCAACCACCCACCCTACCGTCACCCTGAACTTGTTTCAGGGTCCAGCTCTCTTCACACGACACGTCCACGGGTGGAGAGCTGGATGCTGAAACAAGTTTAGCATGACGGAAGCACCAAGGGGAACGACAA
>CAXSEO010000032.1:0-10605 GCA_964235525.1 uncultured Sphingomonas sp.
GTGCGACCCATTGAAGATCGTCGTCGCCGGGCCGCAATCGGCCGGGCAGTCGCCCCAGCGACACCCGCTCCTGAGCACCTGGAAGATACCCGAGATCACCCGCCGGTCATCCACCGCGTTCCGGGCTGGTTCTGGGCAGGTGCGGCTCGATCGCCGCCCATGCCTCGTCCGACAACCAGAACCATGCCGCCATGCCTCCATCGCCGGGCGGCGGTGAATCAGAAAGCCCGGCCGTTCTCAAGGAAATGATCGGGTCTGGACCATGGCAGCTGCTCGACGTGCGCGAACCCGCGCGTGGCCAGCGCCGGACGGAGCCGCTCGGCGCGCGCGTCGAGGCGGGTGAACACCGCGATGTCGTCCTGCCCCGCCGCCCATTCCTGCCCGGCGGTGAGCGCGGCGACGCGACGCGCGATGCCCGGGCCGCCGTCGACAAACCGCACCATATGCGGCGCGGCGGCGCCGAGTTCAGCCTCGAGCAGGGGAAAATGCGTGCAGGCGTTCACCACCACGTCGATCGCCTCGCCCCCCGGCTGATCGAACAGCCCGGCGAGCGCGGCGCGGACCTCCGCCCGGGGCACCGCCTCGCCGCGCAGCTTCGCTTCCGCCAACTCGACCAGCTCGGCCGAGCCGTGGCGCAGCACGCGGCAATCGGCGGCGAAGCGGCGGGCGAGGTCGTCGACATATGCCTGCCGCACCGTCGCCGCCGTGCCGAGCACACCGATCACGCGCGTCACGCTCGCCTCGGCGGCGGGCTTGATCGCGGGCACCGTACCCACGACGGGCAGGTCGAGCGCGGCGCGCACCGCGGAAAGCGCGATCGTGGAGGCGGTGTTGCACGCGATCACCACCAGCCGCGGCTGGTATCGCTCGACCAGCCGCCCGAGCAGCGCGGGGATGCGCGCGGCGATCTCCGCTTCGGTCCGCGTCCCGTACGGGAACCCCGCCGAGTCGGCGGCGTAGACGATCGGCGCGTCCGGCAGCAGCGCGCGCGTCGGCGCGACCACCGACAACCCGCCCACCCCCGAGTCGAAGAACAGGATCGGTCGCGCGTCGGTCATCGCGCTCGCCCTAACCCAGCGCATCGCGCCGCAAAAGCGCGGCTGGGTGCCGCCGAAGCGGGATCGCTGGCGAAGTGGTTTCGGCTCCGCTATGATCACGCCATGGGGGCCGCAGTGACAGGACCGGTCTGGGTCGCGCCGACGCTCGCGCTGCTGCTCGGCTATCTGCTCGGTGCGATCCCGTTCGGTGTCATCCTTACCCGACTCGCGGGTGCGGGCGACCTGCGCGCGATCGGGTCGGGCAATATCGGCGCGACCAACGTGCTGCGGACGGGACGCAAGGAACTGGCGGCGGCGACGCTGGTGCTCGACGCGCTCAAAGGCTGGTTCGCGGTGTGGCTGGCGGAGCGGCTGTGGCCGGGGCAAGGTGCGCTTGCCGCCGCCACCGCGTTCCTCGGCCATTGCTACCCGGTCTGGCTTGGCTTTCGTGGCGGCAAGGGCGTGGCGATCCTGCTGGGCATCACGGCCGCGCTCGGCTGGCCGATCGGGCTCGCTTATGCAGCTGTGTGGCTCGCGGTGCTCGCGATCACGCGCGTGTCGTCGCTGGCGGGGATGGCGGCGGCTGTCAGCGCGCCGGTCGGGGCCGCCGCCTGGGGCCGGTTCGACCTCGTGCCGCTGCTCCTCGCGCTCGCGCTGCTCGTGGTGTGGAAGCACCGCGCCAACATCGGGCGGCTGCTGGGGGGAACGGAGCCGCGACTGGGCGAGACCGCGCCCGCGCCCGCGCGCGACGGGTGAGCGAGAGCATGCTCGCGCGGCTGCGGCTGCTGCGGACACCCGGGGTCGGCCCGGTCACCTGGCGCCAGCTGATCGCGCGCTTCGGCGACGCCGCCGCCGCGATCGAGGCGCTGCCCCAGCTCGCGCGACGCGGCGGCGGACGCCCGCCGGTCGTGCCCGACAAGGGCGCGATCGAGCGCGAGATGGCCGCCACGGCGCGCGCAGGTGCGACGTACCTGTTCATCGACGACCCGGCCTATCCGCCGCTGCTCGCCGAGCTGGAGAATGCGCCCGTGGCGCTGACCGTACGCGGGCGCGCGGAGCTGATGCGCGGGCGCTGCGTCGCGATGGTCGGCGCGCGCAATGCGTCCGCCGCCGCCGTCCGGTTCGCGCGCACGTTGTCGCACGACCTCGCCGACGCGGGCGCGACCGTGGTGTCGGGCCTCGCGCGCGGGATCGACACCGCCGCGCATCTGGGCGCGGGGACCGACACGGTGGCGGTGGTCGCAAGCGGGATCGACGTCGCCTGGCCGCCCGAGAACGCGGCCTTGCAGGAGCGGCTGGCGACCGAAGCGCTGGTGATCGCCGAACAGCCGCCCGGAACCGAGCCGCGCGCGCGCCATTTTCCCTACCGCAACCGCATCATTGCCGGGCTGTGCGCTGGCACGGTGGTGGTGGAGGCCGCGCCCAAGTCCGGCTCCCTGATCACCGCGCGGCTGGCGGGGGAGCAGGGGCGCGAGGTGATGGCGGTGCCCGGCCACCCCAGCGATCCGCGCGCGCAGGGGTGCAACGGGCTGATCCGCGATGGCGCGACGCTGGTGCAGAGCGCGGCCGACATCCTCGAACAGGTACAGCCGATTGACCCGCGCGGCGTCCGCGCGCCGGGTGCCCGCTTCGGCGACGCGCCACCCGAGGACGCCAGCGACGCCGAGCGCGCGCGCGTGCTGGGGCTGCTCGCGCACGTGCCGGTGCCGGTCGACGAGCTGATCCGCCAGTCGGCGCTGTCCCCGGCAGCGGTGCAGACGGTGCTGCTTGAGCTGGAGCTGGCGGGACACTTGGAGCGGCACGCGGGGGCGAAGGTAAGTTTATGCTAGAACCGATGGTGGCACTCCGGGCGACCGTGATCCTGCGCCGCATGGTGGACGTGCTGAGGGTCAATGCGGCACCCACTATCGCCGCGTTCGTCCTGTTGCTGGCGTTGAACGTCGTCGTCGACCAGGCCGACAATGGATCGGGTACCAACCTGCTCGCCAACATCATCAGCTTTGTCGCATCGTACTTCGTACAAAGAATTGGACTGGAGCGGCTCGGACTGCGCGCATCGGGCGCGCCCGGCCGGTTCGGCGCGATATTTGGTCTCAACTTCCTGAGCGGTCTGGGCATCGTGCTCGGCTTGATCGCGCTGGTCGTGCCTGGCATTATCCTGACCGTGCGGTGGTGGGCCGCCGACCCGATTGTCCTGGCCGAGCCGATCGGCGTGGACGACGCATTGCGGCGAAGCTGGCGAGCGACGCGCACGAGTTTCTGGCCGATTCTGCGAGCGTTGGCGGCGATCACCGTCCCGTTTGTAGCGATAGCATCGATCGGAGGGTTGCTGGCGAATGTCGGGCCGCTGGCAGGCGACGTGCTGGTCAACGCCGCCGTGTTCGGCTGGCTTGCCCTCACTTGGACATCGCAATTGGCGGTCTACAGTCTGCTCAAGCTGCCCGACGACGGGTTGAAGGACGTATTCGCCTAAACCTTGCACCATTTGACGGTTAGGCTCACGTCGAATGCGGATGGTGCTTAGCGAGATCGGCCGAGCTCGCACAACCGTCGCCGCATCGCTCCCGCAACGCCGCTTGACGCGCCCCGCCCGGCCTCGCCACCCTCGCGCGTACACGTAAGGACACGTCCGCCCCATGCAGCTCGTCATCGTCGAATCGCCCGCCAAGGCGAAGATCATCGAAAAATACCTCGGCGGCGACTATCGCGTCCTCGCCTCCTACGGCCATGTCCGCGACTTGCCCGCCAAGGACGGCTCGGTCGACCCGGACGACGGCTTCGCGATGACGTGGGAGAACTACGCGGACAAGTCGAAACAGCTGAAAGCGATCGCGGACGAGGCGAAGCGCGCCGACCGGCTGATCCTCGCTACCGACCCCGACCGCGAGGGCGAGGCGATCAGCTGGCATGTTCAGGAGGTGCTCCGCAACCGCAAGCTGCTGCCCAAGCAGGTCGAGCGCGTGACCTTCAACGCGATCACCAAGCAGGCGGTGACCGAGGCGATGAAACATCCGCGCGAGCTCGACACCGACCTGATCGACGCCTACCGCGCCCGCCGGGCGCTCGACTACCTGGTCGGCTTCACGCTGTCGCCGGTGCTGTGGCGCAAGCTGCCCGGGGCGAAGTCGGCGGGGCGGGTGCAGTCGGTGGCGCTGCGCATCATCGTCGGGCGCGAGCGCGAGATCGAGGCGTTCACCGCGCAGGAATATTGGTCGGTGATCGCCGAACTGAAGGCGGACGGGACGCCGTTTCAGGCGCGGCTGGTGCAATGGGAGGGCAAGAAGCTCGACCGGCTGAGCCTTGGCAACGAGGGCGACGCGCTCCGCGCCAAGACCGATGTCGAGGCGGGCCGGTTCTCGGTCCAGTCGGTCGAGACCAAGCCAGCGACGCGTAACCCGCCGCCCCCCTTCACCACCTCGACGCTCCAGCAGGAGGCAGCCCGAAAACTCGGCTTCTCCGCCAGCCATACGATGCGGGTCGCGCAGGGGCTCTACGAGGACGGCGCGATCACCTATATGCGGACCGACGGCGTACAGATGGACGGCAGCGCGATCAGTGCCGCGCGGCTCGCGGTCGCGACGCGCTACGACCCGAGCTATGTACCCGACAAACCGCGCCAATACACCGCCAAGGCCAAGAACGCGCAGGAAGCGCATGAGGCGATCCGCCCGACCGACTTCGGCAAGGATCGGGTCGGCAGCGGCGACCACCAGCGCCTTTACGAGCTGGTCTGGAAACGCGCGCTCGCGTCGCAGATGGCGTCGGCGCGGATGGAGCGCACCGTGGTGGAGCTGGCCGACGGCACCGGTCGGCATGTGCTACGCGCGACGGGACAGGTCGTGCTGTTCCCCGGCTATCTGGCGCTGTACGAGGAGGGATCCGACGACAGTACCGATGAGGACAGCCGTCGCCTCCCAAGGATGCGCGAGGGCGACGCGCCTGCCAAGAAGGCGGTCAACGCGGAGCAGCATTTCACCCAGCCGCCACCGCGCTTCTCCGAAGCCAGCCTCGTCAAGCGCCTCGAAGAGCTCGGCATCGGTCGTCCCTCGACCTATGCCTCGATCATCCAGACGCTCAAGGACCGCGCCTATGTGCGCATGGAGAAAAACCGCTTCTTCGCCGAGGAGAGCGGGCGGCTGGTGACGGCGTTCCTCGAACGGTTCTTCGAACGCTATGTGGGCTATGACTATACCGCCGGGCTGGAGGAGGAACTCGACGACGTGTCGGGCGGGCGCGCCGAGTGGCGGGCGGTGCTGGAGGCGTTCTGGCGCGACTTCAAGCCGCGCACGGCGGAGGTGATGGAGCAACAGCCGAGCGCGATCACCGCCGAGCTCGACCAGTTCCTCGCGCCCTACCTGTTTCCCGAGCGCGCGGACGGCACCGATCCGCGGCTATGCCCCAACTGCCACGCGGGCAGCCTGGCGCTGCGCGGCGGCAAGTTCGGCGCGTTCATCGCCTGCTCGAACTACCCGGAATGCAAATACACCCGCCGCTTCGCGCAGCCGGGCGGCGAGGCGGCGGATGCGACGCCGCAGGAAGCGCTGGGCAAGGACCCGGCGACCGGGCTGGAGGTGGAGCGAAAGTCGGGGCGGTTCGGCCCGTACATTCAGCTCGGCGAGGGCGCCGAGGCGAAGCGAGCGTCGATCCCCAAGGACGCGGGTGAGCTGACGCTGGAGCTGGCGCTCAAGCTGCTGTCGCTCCCGCGCACGGTCGGCACCCACCCGGAGACGGGCGAGCCGATCACCGCCTCGATCGGTCGCTATGGCCCCTATCTCGCCCATGCGGGCAAGTACGCGCGGCTCACCTCAACCGCCGAGGTGTTCGAGACCGGCATGAACGCGGCGGTGGTCAAGCTCGCCGAGGCGGCGGCCGGCGGCGGTCGACCGCAGCGGGGGGCCGCACGCGCGCCGCTCAAGGAGCTCGGCCCGCACCCGCGCACGGGCGCGGAGATGAAGCTGATGGAGGGCCGCTACGGCGCGTACGTCACCGACGGCGAGACCAACGCGACGCTGCCCAAGTCGGTCGCGCCCGAAGCGCTGACGGCGGAGGAGGCGGCGCAGCTGCTCGACGCGCGGGCCGCGAGCGCGCCGGTCAAGAAGAAGCCAGCTAAGAAAGCGCCGGCCAAGGTGGCGGCGAAGTCGCCCGCCAAGCCGAAAGCGGCTGCCAAGAAACCTGCCGCAAAAAAGACAGCCAAGGCATAGTCTGGCAAGCCCAATCCTAAGCAGTTCCCCGGCGCAGGCCGGGGCCCAGCCACGAGGACCCTTGTTGGCGAGAGAAGTTCTGCCAACGTACCGTGGCTGGACCCCGGCCTCCGCCGGGAAACTACTGGTCTTGCTAGGGTCGAGTGCTAAGCAGCGCGCGCCCTACCCCGCCGCGCCCGCCTCGCGCGCCTTGCGGGCCATGGTGTTGAGCATGGCCAGCCGCTGGTCGAACTGCCCTTCGGCTTCGGCGAAGCGGAGCGGGCGGACGCGCTCGACCAGGATCTCGGGCGGGGTCGGCACCTGGGCGAACTGCGCCATCACCTCGTCAATGAACTCGGTCAGCGGCAGGTAGCCCGGCCGGGTCGACTGCCCGGGGGTCAGGTCGGTCTGCACCCCCGGCGGCGCGAGCTCGATCACCTCGACACGCCCGCGCAGCACCTCGCGCAGCGACACGGTATAGCTGTGGATCGCCGCCTTGGTCGCGCAATAGGTCGGCGTCAGCGTGAGCGGCACGAAGGCGAGCCCGGAGGTGACGTTGACGACCGCCGCGCCGGGCTTCGTGGCGAGGTGCTCGACCAGCGCGTTGGTCAGCCGGATCGGGCCGAGCAGGTTGGTGGTGATCGTCGCCTCCGCGTCGCCGAGGTCGCTCGCGCGATCCAGCGTCTCGTCGCGCATGATCCCGGCGTTGTTGACCAGCACGTTGAGCGCCGGATGCGCGGCGATCACCTCGCGCGCGAACCGCTCGATTGCGCCCGCATCCCCGATGTCGAGCACCATCGCGGTCATGTTCGGACGGCCTTCGATGGCGCGGTCGAGCGCATCCTGCCGTCGTCCCGCGACAATCACGTTGTTGCCTGCGTCGTGCCAGCGCTGCGCGAGCGCCGCGCCGATCCCCGACCCGCCGCCGGTGATGAGGACGGTGTTGCCGGTGGGGTTCATGGGCGCGCGCTCCTGTTGAGAGCGGCGTATGTGGGGCCGGTCGCAGGCCGGAGAAAGTCAGAGGTGCAAAGAAAGGGCGGGAGCTGCCGTAAGATGCCCGTCGACGGCAAAGCCGCCGCCGTGACGTTGGACGGGTTCCGCTAGCGCGGACCCGCCAGCCGGGCGAGGCGCTGCACGGCTGAGGCCGCGCACCGGCCCGGACGTGGCCGGGCCTGCTCGGCTATGCCGCTCGCCGCTGCGTCACGCCCAGCCAGTCCCTTGCCGCGCGCTGCGCGGTCGCGATCTCGCGCGCGGTCATGTCTTCCGCCACCTCGCTGCGCGCGGACTGGCCCGCGACCAGCCCCTGCACTGCCGCGAGATTGAACCATTTGTGCGCCTCGACCAGGTCGACATCGACCCCCGACGTGCCGGTCTGGTAACAGACGCCCAGATCGAAGCACGCCTCTCCGTCACCCCGCGCCGCGTCACGCAACCGGCTCTCGATCAGGAACCGCGCGGTCTTCACACTGCTGCCCATTGTCGCCCCCTCTGGCCCTCGTTGCCGGAAGCATGGCACGAGTCGCGTCACCAAATGGTTAACGCGATTAACCGCGTTCGACCGCCATGTTGTCGATCAGCCGGGTGGTGCCGATCCGCGCCGCCGCGAGCAGTCGGCGGGGGCGGTCGGGCGCAGCGTCGGTGAGCCGCTCGGCATCGACCAGCGCGAGATAGTCGACCGCGAACCCCGCCACCTCCACTACCCCGCGCGCCTCGGCGAGCGCGTCGTCCGTCGCCGCCCCCCGCGCGATCCGCCGCGCCGCCTCGCCCAGCGCCCGCGGTAAAGCAACGGCACGGGCGCGCTCGTCAGTCGACAGATAGATGTTGCGCGACGACAGCGCGAGCCCGTCCGCGTCGCGCCGCGTCGGCACCCCGACGATCTCGATGCCGAAGTCGAGATCGGCCACCATCCGCCGCACCACCTGCAGCTGCTGCCAGTCCTTTTTGCCGAACAGAGCGAGGGTCGGGCGGACCTGATTGAACAGCTTGGCTACCACCGTCGCGACGCCGTCGAAATGCCCGGGCCGGGCGGCACCGTCGAGCACCTCCGTCACCCCCGCGACGCTGACCGTCGTCGCGAACCCCGCCGGGTACATCACCTCCACCGACGGCAGCCAGAGCAGGTCGCACCCCGCCTCCGCCAGCGCCCCCGCGTCCGCCGCCTCCTGCCGGGGATAGCGCGCGAGGTCCTCGGTCGGCCCGAACTGCTTGGGGTTGACGAAGATCGACGCGACCACCCGCGCCGCCCGCCGCCGCGCTTCGGCGATCAGCGACAGGTGCCCCGCGTGGAGCGCGCCCATCGTCGGCACCAGCGCCACCGTCGCGGCCTCCGCGCGCCAGCGGGCCAGCACCGCGCGCAATGCTTCCAGCTCCCGAACGACCTCCACTCACCAACCCCCTCGATCAACGCCGACGCGCGGTGTATGGAGCGGTTCACCAACGATCAACGGGGGATGCGCGCCTTGCCCAGCGGGCCCGACCACACGCACGTCATCGCGTTCGCCAACGAGAAGGGCGGCACCGGCAAGTCCACCACCGCCGTCCATGTCGCGATCGCGCTGGCGGCCCGCGGCGCGCGCGTCGCCGCGCTCGACCTCGACCATCGCCAGCGCACCACCGGACGTTACCTCGACAATCGCGCCGCCACCGTTCGCCGCACGGGCGCGGACCTGCCGATGCCGCGCCACGCCACCCACGACGGCGCGAGCGAGGAGCGCTACGCCGAGCTGTTCGACGAGCTGACGCGCGGGAGCGATTACCTCGTCATCGACACGCCCGGGCGCGACGACCCGTTCGCGCGCTGCGCGGTGACGCAGGCGGACACGCTGGTCACGCCCATGAACGACAGCTTCGTCGACTTCGATCTGATCGGTCAGGTCGACCCCGACACGTTCAAGGTAACCCGCCCTTCCTTTTATTCCGAGATGATCTGGGACAGCCGCAAGCAACGCGCCAAGGCGGACGGGGCGACAATCGACTGGGTCGTGCTGCGGAACCGGCTCCAGCATATCGAGGCGCGCAACATGAAGCGCGTCTCGTCCGCGCTCGGCCAGCTGGCCAAGCGGGTGGGCTTCCGCATCATCCCCGGCCTTGGCGAGCGGGTGATCTATCGCGAACTGTTCCCCGCCGGGCTGACCATGATCGACAGCAAGGAGTTCGGCGCGATGGGGCTGAGCCACGTTGCTGCGCGCCAGGAACTGCGCGAGATGATGGCGGCGCTGGCGCTGCCCGAGCCTGCGGTGCCGGTGATGGCCGCATGATCAAGCTGCTGCTCGCGCTGGCGATTATCTGGCTGGTATGGCGCTACTGGCCGCGCCCGCGGCCTCGCCTCGTGGCGGACGCGGCGGAGGCGCGGGCGATCTTGGGCGTGTCGCCGGGCGCGAATGCCGACGCGATCCGCGCCGCGCACCGGCGGTTGGTTGCGGGCGTCCACCCCGATCGCGGCGGCTCCGCCGAGCTCGCGCGGAGGGTGAACGCGGCGCGGGATGTGTTGTTGAAGGGGTAGAAACTCTCTCGTGCCCTCACCCGTCCCACTCGCTTCGCGAGCGGGCCCCTTCCCTCTCCCGCCAGCGGGAGAGGGAAGTATCTCGCCCAGCCTTATTCCCGTAACGGAGAGAGCTTAGATGTCTGCTGCTCTCCAGCCCCTCTCCCGCTCGCGAGAGAGGGAGGGAGCGCCGAAGGCGCGGAAGGGTGAGGGCCTATTCTAGGACGTAGCCACATGACCCACCGCTTCGACCCTACCTCCTTGCGCGAATACGACATCCGCGGCGTGGTCGGGCGCACGCTCGGCGTGGACGACGCGCGCGCGATCGGGCGGGGGTTTGCGACCCGGGTGCGGCGCGCGGGGGGCACTCGCGTCGCGGTCGGCATGGACGGGCGCACCTCCTCCCCGATGCTGGAGGCGGCGCTGGTCGAGGGGCTGCTCGCGAGCGGCGTCGACGTGGTCCGCACCGGGCTGGGCCCTACCCCGATGCTCTACTATGCGGAGGCGACGCTGGAGGTCGATGCGGGCGTCCAGGTCACTGGCAGCCACAACCCGGCAGAGTATAACGGCTTCAAGATGGTGCTCCAGCACCGCTCCTTCTTCGGCGAGGACATCCAGGATCTCGGCCACCTCGCGGCCGCGGGTGACTGGGAGACCGGCGCGGGCGAGGTCACCACCGCCGATGTGATGGACGATTATGTCGCCCGGCTGGTGCAGGGCTATGACGGCGGCGCGTACCGCATCGGTTGGGACGCGGGCAACGGCGCGGCGGGGCCGGTGATCGAGCGGCTGGTCAAGCTGCTCCCGGGCGAGCACCATGTGATCTTCGCCGAGGTCGACGGGCGCTTCCCCACCCACCATCCCGACCCGACAGAGGAGAAGAATCTCGAACAGCTCAAGGCGCTGG
>CAXSEO010000033.1:0-10468 GCA_964235525.1 uncultured Sphingomonas sp.
CTTTGTTGTGGTTCACTTTTTCCTAAAGGACAAGCCATGCGCGTTTACTACGACCGAGACGCCGACGTGAACCTGATCAAGGCAAAGAAGGTCGCGATCATCGGCTTCGGCAGCCAGGGCCACGCTCACGCCCAGAACCTGCACGATTCCGGCGTCACCAACGTCATCGTGGGCCTGCGCCCCGGCTCCGCGGGCGTCGCCAAGGCGGAAGCGGCCGGCCTGCCCGTCATGGACCCGGCGGACGCCGCCAAGCAGGCGGACGTGGTCATGATGCTCACCCCGGACGAGATTCAGGGTGACCTGTACCGCGAGAAGCTGGCGCCGAACATGAAGCCGGGCGCCGCGCTCGCCTTCGCGCACGGCCTCAACGTGCACTTCAACCTGCTCGACCCGCGCCCGGACATCGACGTGTTCATGATCGCGCCCAAGGGACCGGGCCACACCGTGCGCTCCGAGTATCAGCGCGGCGGCGGCGTGCCCTGCCTGGTGGCGGTGGACCAGGACCCATCCGGCAACGCGCTCGAAATAGCCCTGTCCTACGCCAGCGCCATCGGCGGCGGGCGGGCCGGCATCATCGAGACCACGTTCAAGGAAGAGTGCGAAACCGACCTGTTCGGCGAACAGGCGGTGCTGTGCGGCGGGCTGACCCACCTGATCCAGGCCGGGTTCGAGACGCTGACCGAGGCAGGCTACGCGCCGGAGATGGCCTATTTCGAGTGCCTCCACGAGGTGAAGCTGATCGTCGACCTGATGTACGAGGGCGGCATCGCCAACATGCGCTATTCGATCAGCAACACCGCCGAATATGGTGACATCACCACCGGCCCGCGGATCATCACCGACGCGACCAAGGCGGAGATGCGTCGCGTGCTCGCGGACATCCAGGGCGGGCGTTTCGTGAGCAAGTTCGTGCTCGACAACCGCGCGGGCCAGCCCGAGCTCAAGGCAGCGCGCAAACTCGCCGCCGCGCACCCGATCGAACAGGTCGGCGCACGGCTGCGCGCGATGATGCCGTGGATCGGCGCGAACAAGCTGGTGGATCGCGAGCGCAACTGACCGCCAGACATCGTAATATGACGGACAGAAAGGATGTGGCATAGGCTTTCGCCAATGCTTTCTCGTTCCGCTCCGCGCTGGTCGATCGTGCTGCCCTTCTACAATGAGGAAGGCTTCATCGCCGACACGTTGCGCTCGGCGATGGCACTGGAGGGCGGGCCGTACCGGCTGATCCTGGTCGACAATGCCTCCACTGACGCGACGGAGGCACTCTGCCGCCGCTTGCTCGCGGACACGCCGGGGCTGGAGGTCGAGTATGTCTGGGAGGAGCGGCCCGGCCCGGTCCACGCGCTCGCGGCCGGGTTCGCGCGCGTCGACACGCCGTTCGTCAGCCTATGGAACGCGGACACCAGCTACCCGCCCGACTATCTCGCGCGGGCGGAGGCGCTGCTCGCGCGCGAGGGCGTCGTGGCGGCGATGGCGGTGGGGCTCGACGCCGCACCCGGCTCGGCCCGGGGCCGGTGGCAGCGCTACCGCAAGTTCCTCACCAGCCGTGTGCTCCGTTGGCAGGCGCATACCGGCACGTTCGGGCAATGCTTCCGCACCGAGGCGCTGCGCGCGGCGGGCGGGCCACGATCGGAAGCGTGGCCATGGGTGCTCGACGACCATGAGCTGATGCACCGCATGTTCCGGCTCGGCCGGTCGCGCTACCATCCCGACTTCTGGTGCCTGCCCTCGCAGCGCCGCCGGTCGAGCGCGCACGTGCGCTGGACGGTGTTCGAGCGGATGCTCTACCACCTGACCAGCTATCGCGCGAAGGACTGGTTCTTCTACCACTTCCTGTCGCGGCGCTTCCGCGCCCGCAGGATGCTGAGCGGCAACCTGCGCCAGCGCGACTGGGACACGGTCGCGCGGGGGCGCTGAGCGAGATGACGCTGATGCCTAAGCCGCAACGAACCCGCGGAATCGGTCGGCCACCTCCCCCGGTACGCCCGCGAGCAGCACGCGCAATCGCTCCTCCAGTAGATCGGTTGGCTGGCCGCGCTCGCGCCAGGCCATGCTCCAGTCGCCGAAGTCCCGCGCCTCGACCGGCCGGTCGGACAGCATCTCGATCGCATGGTGGCGCGGGTCGGCCATGATGCGCCCGAGCGTCAGCGCGACGCTCTCACGCGGCCCCTCCAGCACTTGCATGAAGCGATCATCGCGCGCGCATAGCAGACCGGTGATGCCGTCGATGCCGTTATGCACCCGCGACTGGCGCAGGATCGCCGGGGCAAGGTCGATCGCGCGCTCGCCAATACTTTGGCTGGCGTAGATAATCTGCCGCATATGGTGTGGGCCTACGCGGCGCCGGGCACCGCCGCAACCCCGGCAGCGGTCAGGCCGCGCGGTTGATCTGCATGAACCCGTCAAAGGTCGCGCGGACATTGGCGTGCGTGCGCGCGAGCAGCGGGGCGACCTGGCCCATCACCGCGCCGCCGTCCGCGCCCGGCGCGCGATGCGCCATCTGCCACGGGCCGAACTCTCGCTCGTCGACCGTTCGCCTGGACAGCACAACCACCGCGCGGTGGCGCGGGTCGGGCCGGATGCGCGCGAACGCCGCTTCCACCTTGTCGACCGGGCCTTCCAGCGCCTGGAGGAAGCGCACGCCGTCGGCATAGAGCAGCCCGGTGATCCCGTCCCGCGCGTTGTTCCGGCGCGATGCCGCGAGGATCGCACCCACGTCCGGCTTGCCCACCGCGCTGCTGATATAGACGAGCTGCAGCATTCGGACCTCCATCGACCCGACTGTTAAGGGCCAACACTAAAGTAACCGTGAACTCCACGTTAGTTTCGATTGCCCGGCCGCGACTAGCAACGAAGCTGGACAGCAGGCGGCGGGTCCGGCAAGCGACACGCATGATCGGCGCCGCGCTCACGCTTCGACTTATCCGCCCTTAGGGCAGCACCGGCGCGCGCGACGGCTGCCCTGAGGTTCGCTCCTCCGCGCCGTCTCTCTTCCGAAAGCCGTCCGTCATGCTCGCCGATCCGTCCGTCAAGTACCGCCCGTTCCCGCCCGTCGACCTGCCCGACCGGCAATGGCCGTCGCGCACGCTGACGCGACCGCCGCGCTGGCTGTCGACCGACCTGCGCGACGGCAATCAGGCGCTGATCGACCCGATGGGGGCGGAGAAGAAGACGCGGCTATTCGACCTGTTGGTCAAGGTCGGCCTCAAGGAGATCGAGGTCGGTTTTCCGAGCGCAGGGACGACTGAGTTCGACTTCATCGCCGGACTCGTCGGCTCCGGGCGCATCCCCGACGACGTCACCGTGCAGGTGCTGACCCCGTCGCGCCGCGACCTGATCGAGACGACCTTCGCCAGCCTGGCGGGCGCGCGTACCGCGATCGTTCACCTCTACAACGCGGTCAGCCCCGCATGGCGGCGGATCGTCTTCGGCATGACCCGCGCCGAGGTGAAAGCGATCGCGGTCGAGGGCGCAAAGGTGCTGCGCGACGAGGCGGCGAAGCGCCCCGCGACCGACTGGCGGTTCGAATACAGCCCTGAGACTTACTCAACCGCCGAGCTCGATTTCTCGGTCGAGGTCTGCGAGGCGGTGATGGACGTGCTGCGCCCGACGCCGGAGCGGCCGCTGATCCTTAACCTCCCCGCCACGGTCGAGGCGGCGACGCCCAACGTCTATGCCGATCAGATCGAATGGTTCGGGCGGCACATCCGCGACCGGGACTCGGTCGTGCTCAGCCTTCACCCGCACAACGACCGCGGTACCGGGGTCGCGGCGGCGGAGCTGGGGCTGATGGCGGGCGCGGACCGGCTGGAGGGCTGCCTGCTCGGCAATGGCGAGCGGACCGGCAATTGCGACCTGGTGACGGTGGCGCTCAACCTCTACACGCAAGGCGTCGCGCCGGGGTTCGACCTGTCGGACATCGACGCGATCGTCAGCACGGTGAGCTATTGCACGGGCCTGCCCGTCCACCCGCGCACACCGTACGCGGGCGAGCTGGTGTTCACCGCCTTTTCGGGCAGTCATCAGGACGCGATCCGCAAGGGCTTCGCGGCGCAGGCGGCGCGCAACGACCAGTTCTGGGAAGTGCCGTACCTGCCGATCGACCCCGCCGATCTCGGCCGGTCGTACGAAGCGGTGATCCGCGTCAACTCGCAGTCGGGCAAGGGCGGGGTCGCCTGGGTGCTCGAACAGGATCGCGGGTTGAAGCTGCCCAAGCGGTTGCAGGCGGACTTCAGCCGCCACGTCCAGGCGCTCGCCGACGAGCTGGGGCGCGAGCTCGACGCGGGCGACATCGGCAGGCTGTTCGACCGGACGTACCTCGCGCGCGACACCGACCGCTATGCGTTGCGCGACTTCGCCGAGACAGGCGCGGCGGGGAGCCGCGTGTTCGTGGGCCGGGTCGCGATCGACGGCGAGGAGCGATCGATCAGCGGACGCGGCAACGGGCTCATCTCGGGCGTGGTCGCCGCGCTGGCGGAGGCGGGCGGCGCGCGGCTCGACGTGGTCGACTACCAGGAGCACGCGATCGGCCACGGCGCGGACGCGCAGGCGGCGGCCTATGTGGAGTGCCGGACCGGAGATGGCACGACGGTGTTCGGGGTCGGCGTCGACACCGACGTCGCGACCGCCAGCGTCCGCGCGGTGCTCAGCGCGGCGAACCGGGCGGGGTCCGCCTAGGAGAACACTGCCGCCCGATGCTCCTCCAGCAGCCGCCGCGCGCGCAGGAACATCTCGACCCGCATCACCCCGAACATCCCGACCGCGAATGCCAGCAGCGAGTCGGTCAGCGTCGCGATGTCCAGCCCCATCGCCCTGCCCTCCACCTTGAGCGCGGACCGCACCACCACCAGCCCGAGCAGGAACAGCAACGCCAGCGGCGACGCGCGCTGCATCAGCGTCCCCGTTTCACGATGGACCTCGATGTGCATCATCCGTCCGCGCTGCCAACCGATCGCCGCCCCGATCAGCAGCGCCACCGCCGCGATCAGCCACCCGGTCCCGCTCGGCGGCATAGCGATGAAGGCGGCGCTCGCCCCGACGATCAGAAGCACCGGCACGATCCACAGCTGCCACAGCCTCAACGGCCGCGCCCGCGTCATCCGCCGTGCGCGAAACGCGAAGATGACCACGAACACGACGATCGGGATCAGATATTGCAGCACCCCGCCCGGTTGAACCATCTCACCATGCTGCATGTCGCGCCCCCTTTGACCCCGCCACCAATCCTAGCGGACGGACGCGGACGCGCAACGATCATTCGGCGGCTTCGGCGAGCGGCGCTTCCTTCCACACCAGCACCGGCTTCCTCGCCGCCTGCGTCTCGTCAAGGCGGCGACGCGGCGCGAAGTGCGGCGCGGTCTTGAGGCTGGGGTCCCCCGCCCGCGCCCGCGCCGCGACCGAGCGGAGCGCGCCGATGAACTGGTCGAGCGCTGCCTTGCTCTCGGTCTCGGTCGGCTCGACCAGCATCGCGCCGTGGACGACCAGCGGGAAATACACCGTCATCGGGTGATAGCCCTCGTCGATCAGCCCCTTGGCGACGTCGAGCGTCGAAAAGCCTTCGGGCAGGCCGTCGTCGCTGAACAGCGCCTCGTGCATGCACGGCCCCGACCCCGCGAACGGCGCGTCGAGCACATCCTCGAGCGAGCGGAGGACGTAGTTGGCGTTGAGCACCGCGTCCTCCGCGACCTGGCGCAGCCCGTCCGCGCCGTGGCTGAGAATGTAGCTCAGCGCACGGGTGAACATGCCCATCTGGCCGTGAAACGCGCACATCCGTCCAAAGCTCTGCGGATGCTCCTCGCCCGCGGCCTCCTCCTCGATCAGCGCGAAATGCCCGTTCGTGTCGCGCGCCGTGAAAGGCAACGGCCCGAACGGGCTCAGCGCCTCCGACAGCACCACCGGCCCCGACCCCGGCCCGCCGCCGCCATGCGGAGTGGAGAAGGTCTTATGCAGGTTAATGTGCATCGCATCGACGCCGAGATCGCCCGGGCGCACCCGCCCGACGATCGCGGTGAAGTTCGCGCCGTCGCAATAGACGTAGCCGCCCGCCGCATGGACCGCGTCGGAGACGCGCTTCATGTCGCGCTCGAACAGCCCGCAAGTGTTGGGGTTGGTGATCATCACCGCGGCGACATCCGGCCCGAGCCGTGCCTCAAGCGCAGCCGTGTCGACGCGCCCGTCCGCACCCGCCGGAATGTCCTCGACGGTGAAGCCCGCGAAAGCGGCAGTCGCCGGGTTGGTGCCGTGCGCGGACTCGGGCACGAGCACGACCCTGCGATGCCCCTCGCCACGCGCCTCCAACGCTGCCTTGATGCACAGCATCCCGCACAGCTCGCCATGCGCGCCCGCCTTGGGGGTCATCGCGACGCCGTGCATCCCGGTGAGCTTGACCAGCCACACCGCGAGCTCGTTGATCACGCCGAGCGCACCCTGCACCGTCTCGACCGGCTGGAGCGGATGCACGTCCGCGAAGCCGGGCAACCGCGCCAGCTTCTCGTTGAGGCGCGGGTTGTGCTTCATCGTGCACGAGCCGAGCGGGAACAGCCCGAGGTCGATGGCGTAGTTCTGCCGCGAGAGGCGGGTATAGTGCCGCACCGTCTCCGGCTCGGACAGGCCGGGAAGGCCGATGGGACGCTCCCGGAACAACGACCCAAGCCTGTTCCCCGGCGAAGGCCGGGGTCCAGCGACGCTGCCGTCTGCCGACTGGGTCCCGGCCTTTGCCGGGGAATGGGGCAGGTCCACGCCCGTCGTCCGCTCGTCGCCAATCTCGAAGATCAGCGGCTCTTCCAGCATCAGCGCCTTGTTGCCGGTGTGAGTCACGGGCGCGGCCTGGCCGACGCCGTCCGGCCGCTCGGGACGCCAGCCGCTCTGGTTCATGCTCACCACACTTCCTCCAGCGCCGTCGCCAGCGCTTCCACATCCTCGCCCGTCGTCGTCTCGGTCACCGCGACCACCAGCCCGTTCGCGAGCGCCGCCTCGCCCGGGTAGAGCCGCCCCAGCGACACGCCCGCCAGGATGCCGCGATCGGCGAGCGTCCGCACCACCGGCCGCGCCTCGACCGGCAGCCGCAACGTGAACTCGTTGAAAAACAGGTCGTTGACCACACTCACCCCCGGCACTTGGCGAAGCCGCTCGGCGGCGGCGACCGCGCCCTGGTGGTTGAGCTCCGCCAGCCCACGCAGCCCCGCTTCGCCCAGCAAGGTCAGGTGGATGGAGAACGCGAGTGCGCAAAGGCCGGAGTTCGTGCAGATATTGCTGGTCGCCTTTTCGCGCCGGATATGCTGCTCGCGCGTCGACAGCGTCAGCACGAAGCCGCGCCGCCCGTCCGCGTCGACCGTCTCACCGCACAAGCGCCCGGGCAGCTGGCGAACATAGCGCTCCTTGCAGCCGAACAGCCCGATATACGGCCCGCCGAAGTGCAGGCCGACGCCAACTGATTGGCCTTCACCGACCACGATGTCCGCATCCATCTCGCCCGGCGAGCGGATCGCGCCGAGCGCGACCGGCTCGGTCACCACCCCGATCAGCAACGCCTTGTGCTTGTGGCACGCCTCGGCGAGCGGGGAGAGGTCGGCGATGCGGCCGAGGATGTCGGGATATTGCACCACGACGCAACTTGTGTCGCTGTCGACCGCCGCGATCAGCCGGTCGAGGTCGGTGTCCGCCTCTAGCACGGGCGCGCTCGTCTCCAGCACGTCGCCGGTATAGCGCGCCATCGTCCGCGCGACCTGGACATAGTGCGGGTGCAGCCCGCTCGACAGGATCGCCTTGCCCCGCCGCGTGATCCGCCGCGCCATGCCGATCGCCTCCCAGCACGCGGTCGAACCGTCATACATGCTGGCGTTGGCGACATCGGTCCCGAGCCGCCGCGCGACCTGCGTCTGGAACTCGAACAGCATCTGCAGCGTGCCCTGCGCGATCTCGGGCTGGTAGGGCGTGTAGGCGGTCAGGAACTCGCCGCGCTGGATCAGATGGTCGACGCTGGCGGGGACGTGGTGGCGATACGCGCCGCAGCCGAGGAAGAACGGCACCTCGCCCGCGACGGTGTTCCGCCGCGCGAGCGCGGTCATGTGCCGCTCGACCGCGAGCTCGGAGGCGTGGTTCGGCAGGCCCGCGATCGGCCCGGCGAGCCGCGCATGCTCGGGCACATCGACGAACAGCGCGTCAATCGAGTCCGCGCCGACCACGCGCAGCATCTCGTCGCGGTCGGGCTGGGTCAGGGGAAGGTAGCGCATCAGGGCATATCCTGCTTGGTATCCAGGTCGCGGACGACTCTGATGGGGCGGAACTCGGAGCAGCGATCGAAGCAGGGGGCGTACGGTGATCCGTCGGGACTGCGCTCGCCAGCACTGTTAAACGAGAGAACAACTCCTTCTACGACAACCTTGTGGTGCAAGTGCGCCTGTGCGGTCGTGTCGAACGCCTGCGCGCTCTCGAAGCTCAGCCAACTCATCAACTCGCCGCGGGGCTGGCCAAGCAGACCGCAGGATAGCGGCTGGCATTCGGCAAGCACACCTTCGACTTGCACAGTACGGCCGGCCAATTCGCGGTGGCGCGCAGCGAGGTCCGCTACGGTCAGCACTTCGCTGTCCGCCGCAACCTGGGCGGCGAGCGCGAGCAGCAACGCGGCGATCATCCCGGCCTCCTCATCTCGAAGCGGAGGCGGACGTAGTCGGCGAGGACAACACTGTGTTCGTCGCGGCGCAGCCCTGCTTCGGCGCGCGCGGCGGCGCGGGTGGCGAGCTGGTCGCGCTCCGCCTCGGGTACGCCCGCCGCGTCGAGGAAGCCGACGCGAAAGGTGCGGAACCACTCGGCCAGCCCCGCGGGGACAGGCGTGGGGCGCTCGATCAGCTCCGATTCGATCTTCTCGAAGCCAGCCGCGGCATAGACGGCGGCGAACGCGTCCACTGACGGATACCATTGCGGGTCGGCGGCGGGCGGCGTGTAGCCCATCTCGACAACCGTCTCGCGCAGTGCGCGGCGAAGCGTGGCGATGTTGCCCTCGCCGCCCATCTCGCCCACGAACCGCGCGCCCGGCTTGAGCGCCGCGAATACCCCGCGGGCGACCGCGCCCGCTTCGAGCATCCAGTGCAGCGCCGCATTGGAGAAAGCCGCGTCAAACTCCGGCCCAAACGCCAGCGCCTGCGCGTCCACCACAAACGCGTCGACGCCGCGAGCCTGCGCCGCCGCTACCATCTCCGGCGAGGCATCCACGCCCACCACGCTCGCGCCCGCCTCGACCAGCTTCTCCGTCAGCACGCCGTCGCCGCACCCGACGTCAAGAATGCGCTCACCCGCGCGCGGGGCGAGCAACGCCAGCACCGGCGCTCCCAGCGCGGGCACGAACGCGGCGGTGCTAGCATACGCCGCCGGGTCCCAACGCGAGGCGGCGTTGACGCTCACAGCTTCTTGACGAACCGCTCATACGCGCTCTCGTCCATCAACTGCTCGACCTCGTCGGGGTCGGTCAGCGTTAGTTTGTAGAACCAGCCCTCGCCTTCCGGGTCGGTGTTAACCAGGCTCGGCTCGTCGGCGAGCGCGTCGTTCGCCTCCAGCACCGTGCCGCTGGCGGGCGAATACACGTCCGACGCCGCCTTGACCGACTCGACCACCGCCGCCTCATCGCCCTTGCCCAGCGTCTTGCCCTCGTCGGGCACGTCGACGAACACGATGTCGCCGAGCTGGCCTTGCGCGTATTCGGAAATGCCGACCGTGCCGATGTCGCCATCGATGTCGATCCATTCATGGTCTTCGGTGAAGTAGCGCATCAGACGGCTCCCTGGCGGACGTAACGGTGGGGGATGAAGGGCATCGCGGTGACGGTCGCGCGGTGCAGCTTGCCGCGCTGGACCAACGTCACGACCGTGCCCGGCGTGCTCATCGCGGCGGGGACATAGGCCATCGCGATGGCCGCGCCGACGCTGGGCGCGAAGCCGCCGGAGGTGACGCGACCGACCTCGCTTTCCTCGTCGTCGATCACCGCCGCGCCCTCGCGCACCGGCTGGCGACCCTCGACCAGCAAGCCGACGCGCCTGGCGACCGGGCCAGCCTCGCGCTCCATCGCAATGCGCGCCGCGCCGGGAAAGTCGCCCGCCCCGCGCCGCCGCTTGGCGATCGCGAAGCCGAGATCGGCCATCACCGGGGTCGTGTCCTCGTCGAGATCATGGCCGTACAGCGGCAACCCCGCCTCCAGCCGCAACGAATCGCGCGCGCCGAGCCCAATCGGCTTGACCTCCGTCTGCGCGACGAGCGCGTCGGCGAAGGCCTCGGCGTAGCCAGCGGGCAGGGCTATCTCGAACCCGTCCTCGCCGGTATAGCCGGAGCGGCTGATCCAGAGCGGCGCTTGCTCCTGCCAGAGAAAGTTGCCTGCGGACATGAACACCAGTTGGTCGACGCCCGGCACCAATCGCGCCAGCGCCTTCACCGCCTTCGGGCCTTGCAGCGCGAGCAGCGCCTGCTCGTCAAGGTG
>CAXSEO010000034.1:0-10366 GCA_964235525.1 uncultured Sphingomonas sp.
TTCTCGAGGTCATTCGAATCCATCGCGCGCTCCTCGACGCGCTGATTGTCGCGGAAGGTGCCCGACTGGCGGAAGAGCTGGTCGACGAGCGTGGTCTTGCCATGATCGACGTGCGCGATGATGGCCACATTGCGGAGGCGCATGGATTGTCTGGCTTTCGGAAGTTTCGCGGCCCCTAGCAGATTTGTGCAATGCGGAAAAGGGTGGGCTCGACAGCGCGCCGCTCCGCTAGGCCGCCGTCCAGTCCTCCAGCTTCAGCCCCTCGACCCGCGCGAACTCGCGCGTGTTGTTGGTGACCACGATCAGGTCGCGCGCCAACGCTTGGCCGGCGATCAGCGTGTCGAAAGGCCAGATCGGTTGTCCCTTGCGCTTCAGGTCCGCCCTGATCTCACCCGCGACGCGGGCGTCCTCCTCATCGAAGTCGACACGGGCGAGGCGCAGGTCCATAATCGTCTGCGCGTGGAACACCGCGCGATCGCTGGAGAATGCCCCGAAATACAGCTCGTGCAGGACAATCGCCGACAGGCCCGTTTCGGCGCGGTGATCCCGCAGGCAATGGGCGACCCGCCGGTCGCCCCGACGGGTAAAGGCGATGATCGTGTTTGTGTCTGGCAGGTAGCGCATCAATCGAAGCGCGGCCCGTCGGGCAGCGTCTCGGGCCCCGGCCGGTCAAGGGCCGCCACTGCCGCATCCTCGTCCCAGCTGCCTGCGAGGCGCTCGATCCAGGCATCGCTTTCCTCGTCCGCTTCCAGGATCACCTTTCCGCCCTCCCGCCAGATCTGCACCTCCTTGCCCTCGAAGCGGAACTCCTTGGGTAGCCTCACCGCCTGGCTCCGCCCGGTCCAGAACAGCTTCGCCGTCGCACGCGGCGGAAGACTCATGTCGTTCACGGCGGGTCTCCTTCGCAATGGTACATAGCACAGGTATCCGGCGTTGTCATCGACACCTCGTGTGTTATCTTGCCAACACGGTTGAACTCGCCGCCGCTTCCCGGCACGGTGGATGCTCACCCGCTGGAGCTTGCCGTTCATGGCCACCACCGCCGACACGCTCACCGCGCCCGCGCCGCTGGTGCTCACCCCGCCCGATCCGGTGCCCAACGTCCAGGCGACGCAGGCGGCGGGGCTGGTGCCGGTCGACACGGGCACCCGGTCGAAGCTCGACCAGCGGGTCGACGCGTTCGTCGCCGACCTGGTCGCGCAGGACGTCAACAGCCCCGAGTTCGGCAAGCGCGTCGATGCGATCACCGCGATGGGACAAAAGGAAATCCGCGACGCGGCGGGGCAGTCGAACCGCTTCCTCGACCGCCCGGTCAAGGCGATGAAGGGGGAGGGCGGCGTCGGCGCGGACCTCGCGCAGCTGCGCCGGGTGATCGAGGACCTCGACCCCAGCAAGCGCGGCAGCCTGCTCGCGCCCAAGAAGTTGTTTGGCGTGCTCCCGTTCGGCAACAAGATGCGCGACTATTTCGACAGCTATAAATCGTCGCAGACGCACATCAGCGCGATCCTGAAGAGCCTCGCCTCGGGCAAGGACGAGCTGCTGATGGACAACGCCGCGATCGACACCGAGCGCGCGAACCTGTGGACCGCGATGGGGCGACTGGAGCAGATGATCCTGCTCTCCCGCTCGATGGATGCGAAGCTGGAGGACAAGGCGAACGAGCTCGACGCGACCGACCCCGCCAAGGCCAAGGCGATCCGCGAGACCGCGCTGTTCTACGCGCGCCAGCGGACGCAGGACCTGCTGACCCAGATGGCGGTGACGGTGCAGGGCTATCTCGCGCTCGACCTCGTGAAGAAAAACAATGTCGAGCTGGTGAAGGGCGTCGACCGCGCGTCGACCACCACCGTCTCGGCGCTGCGAACCGCCGTCACCGTGGCGCAGGCGCTGACCAACCAACGCCTCGTGCTCGAACAGATTACCCAGCTCAACACTACCACTGCCAACATCATCGATTCCACCGGCAAGCTTCTCAAGGACAACACCGCGCGCATCCATGAACAGGCGGCGGGCGCGACCATCCCGATCGAGACGCTCCAGCGCGCGTTCCAGAACATCTATGACACGATGGACGCGATCGACACGTTCAAGCTCAAGGCGCTCGATTCGATGAAAGTGACGGTCGGCGCGCTGTCGACCGAGGTGGAGAAGTCGCGCGGCTATATCGCGCGGGCGGAGGGCGCGACCCAGAACCAGGTTGGCGGCGGCAACGACCAGTTCCGGCTGGAAGCGGTGTGATGGAGAGGCCGGACGACGTGATGGCCAAGGCGGGCGAGGTGCTCGCGCGGGCGACGGACACGCGGCTCGGCGCGGGACGGCTCGCCCCGCCGCCGCGCAAGCGCTCCCGGCGGCTGGCGGTCGGCACGACGGCGGAGATGGCGATCATCGTCGCGGCGATCGTGGTCGGCCTCTTCCACCCGCTCGGCATGTTCGGCGCGCTCGCGGTGCTGGCGCTGATGCTGGCGGTGCCGATCCTGCTGCTGATCGCGCCGCGCGAACGTGCGCCTGCGCCCGAGCAGCTGCGGACCACCGACCTCAAAGCGCTACCCCGCCAGACCGAGCGCTGGCTCGCGGCGCAGCGCCCCGCCCTGCCCGCGCCCGCCGTGCAGCTGGTCGACCAGATCGGCGCGCGGCTCGACCAGCTCGCGCCCCAGCTCGCCATGCTCGACGCGCACGCGCCCGCCGCCGAAGAGCTACGCAGCCTGCTCGCGGAGCAGCTGCCCGAGTTCGTCCGTGGCTATGCCCGTGTCCCCGCCAACCTCCGCTCGACCCCGCGCAACGGCAAGACCCCCGACGCGCAGCTGGTCGACGGGCTCCGGCTGATCGAACGCCAGATCGGCGAGACCAGCGAGCAGCTCGCGCAAGGCGACCTCGACACGTTGGCGACGCGGGGGCGGTATCTGGAGATCAAGTATCAGGGGGACGGGGCGGGGTAGGATGCAGGCACCGCCGGGTGTGCGCTTGCGCCTAAAGCAGCCATTCAGCCGTTGCTGGTGATGAGCCGACCAAAGCTTACGCGATCTTCAACGACATAGCCCAGCCGCTCGTAGAAGCGAACGACAGCCTCGTTTGAGGTTCGGACCTGAAGATTGACCTTACCGCATCCAAGCGCGAGCAGCGCCTGTTCCGCATAACGGACAAGCGCGGTTCCCAAACCACAACGCATGTCCGATTGGCGCACCGCCACAGAATAGAGCCAGCCTCTGTGGCCATCATAGCCAGCCATAATCGACCCCAAAACTTCGGAACCTTTGACTGCGACGAATAGTAAGTCGGGCTGGAAAGCGCATTTCGCAGGGATTGCACTTTTGGCAAGGTTCCACGGCGGATCGTTCGGGAACGCCTCAGTCCAGAGCGCATCCAGCCCGTCGAAGTCGGTGTCTTCGTAGCGCTTGATTTCCAACCAGTGTCCCTTCTACTAAACCAATGATTACTACTTAAAGCAGATATTAGTCACCCCCAACTATTGATCTCACCGCGTCACTCCTTCGGCGCCGCCTCCGTCCGCTCCCCCAACCTCGCCAGCGCTGCGCCATGTACGCCCGCGCCCGCCACCAACACCCCGAAGGCCTGCGGCTTCGGCTGATTGAAGCGTAGGCCCGCGCCCAGCGCGTCCGTCACCGTCGCGCCAGCCTCGGCCGCGATCAGCACGGCGGCGGCGATGTCCCATTCGTTGCCCCAGCGCGCCGTCGCGACGAGGTCCGCCTCATTGGCCGCGACCATGGCGATGCGGAGCGCGATCGAGTTGGGCTTGGGCACGGGCGTGAACAGGTCGCGCTCGCCGCGCGGGAGCGCGTCGGCGGGGACGCGCGCGCCCTGCAGCTCCGTCCGCCCGCTGCTCCGCAGTCGTACCCCGTTCCGCCACGCGCCGCCGCCCGCCGTCGCGCACCAGCGCTCCCCCCGCGCGGGCGCGTCCAGCACCGCGATCACCGGCGCGCCCGCCTCGACCAGCGCCACCGACACGCACCAGCCTGCGCGGCCCCGGATGTAATCGCGCGTGCCGTCGATCGGGTCGACGACCCACACGCAATCGCACGACAGCCGCTCGGCATTGTCCGCCGTCTCCTCCGACAGCCAGCCCGCGTCGGGGAGCAGCGCGGACAGGCGTGCGCGGAGCAGCTGGTCGACGGCGAGGTCGACCTCGCACACCGGGTTGCCGGGTGCCTTCTCCCAGCGACGAAAGTCGGTGCCGAACCGCGCCAGCGCGAACCGTCCCGCCTCCGCGGCGATCCCGGCGACCGCGCCCGCGAGATCAGCCACTCGCGACCGTCATGCCGTCTACGCGCATGGTGGGGACGTTGACGCCGTGACGGAAACGCAGGTCGTTCGCCGGGGTGAGCGCGCGGTACATATCGCGCAGATTGCCCGCGATCGTGAACTCGGCCACCGCCCCGGTCAGCCGCCCGCCCTCGATGCGGAACCCCGCCGCGCCGCGACTATAGTCGCCCGTCACGCCGTTGACGCCCATCCCGATCAGTTCGGTTACCAGCACGCCCTGCTCGATGTCGCCGATCAGCGTCTCGGGCGGCACCACGCCCGGCTCCATGTAGAGGTTGCTCGTGCCCACCCCGGGCGCGCCGCCGACACCGCGGCTGGCATGGCCGGTCGGCTCCAGCCCCAGCTGGCGCGCGGCGGCGCTGTCGAGCAGCCACGTCTCCAGCATCCCCTGCTCGACGATCAGCGTCGGCGAGACGGGCAGCCCCTCGCCGTCGAACGGGCGCGAGCGCAGCCCGTGCGGGCGGTGCGGGTCGTCGCGCACGGTCACGCCTGGCGAGAACACCTCCGTGCCCAGCGCCTCGAGCAGGAAGCTGGTCCGCCGCGCGATCGCCTGGCCGCTGATCGCGCCGATCAGATGGCCGAGCAGGCTCGCGCCGACGCGCGCGTCGAACACCACCGGCATCGCGCCGCTGGCGAGGTGCGCGGGATTCATCCGCGCCACCGCGCGCTCGCCCGCTTCCCGCCCGACCGCCTCGGGCGCGTCGAGGGTCGCGCGGCGGCGGGCGCTGTGGTGCGCGTAATCGCGCTGCATGTCGCCGCCGCTGCCCGCCAGCACGCTCGCGGACACGCCATAGCCGGTGCCGCTATAGGCGCCCGCGAAGCCGTGGCTGGTGGCGAGCGCCCAGACTGCGCGCGAGGCGGACGCGCCGCCACCCTCGCTGTTGGTGACGCCCGGCACCGCGCGCGCGGAGTCCTCGGCGGCAAGCGCGGCGTCGCGCAGGCTCTCGGGCGTGGGGTCGCCGCCGTCGTCGAGGTCGAGCTGCGGCACCGAACCGTGGAGCAGCCGCTCGGCGGGCGCGAGTCCGGCCCACGCGTCTTCGGGCGCCTCGCGCGCCATCGCCACCGCGCGCTCGACCAGCGCGTCGAGCGTCGCGTCGGCGAGGTCGGAGGTGGACACGCTCGCCGAGCGGCGACCGCAGAACACCCGCAGACCGAGTTCGGCCGCCTCGGCGCGCCCGACATCCTCCAGCTTGCCTAGCCGGACGGAGACGTCGGTCGAGGCATCCGCCGCGAACACCGCATCGGCGGCGTCCGCACCCGCACGGCGCGCGCGAGCAACGATGTCCGCCGCACGGTCGCGGGCTTGATCAGGGGTCAGCATGGCCGAGACTTAGGCGCGAGGGGCGGCTCGCGCTACCCTTCAGCCCTCTCCCGCTTGCGGGAGAGGGAGAGGCGCGGAGGGCCGAGGGGGAGGGCCTGACGTGCGCCGGGCGGATGCGCCGCGAAGCCCTCACCCTTCCGCCGCCGCGCGGCTCCCTCCCTCTCCCGCAAGCGGGAGAGGGCTACGATGTGCTGCCCACGGTCACGCAGGCGGCGAACATTAAGAGGCCCGCGAACTTGTTGCTCCTGAACCGGTCGAGCGCATTGCGACCGTCGGCGGGACGGAGCGTCGCGACCTGCCACCCTAGGTGCGCCGCGACCGGCGACAACGCGAGCAGCGCCACCCAGTCGGAGCGCACCCCCCAGATCGCCGCCCCCCACAGCACCAGCGCCGCCGCATAGAACCCCGCCACGCCCGCCCGCACGCGCCCGCCAAGCCTGAGCGCCGACGAGCGGATGCCGACCAGCGCATCGTCCTCGACATCCTGCAGCGCGTAGATCGTGTCATAACCGATCACCCACGCGACCGACCCGGCATAGAGCAACAGCCCCGGCGCGGTCAGCCGCCCCGCGGTCTCGCTCCACCCGACCAGCGCCGCCCAGGAGAAGACGATGCCCAGCCACGCCTGCGGCCACCAGGTGATGCGCTTCATGTACGGATAGGCGGCTACGGGCAGCAAGCTCGCGACCGCGACGATCTTCGCATAAGGGCTGAGCTGGAGCAGCACGACCAGCCCGACCAGGCACAGCGCCGCCAGCCACGTCCAGGCGACGCGCACCGATACCGCGCCGCTTGCCACGGGCCGCGCGGCGGGGCGCGCGACGCGGCGGTCGAGCTCGCGGTCGACGATGTCGTTATACACGCACCCCGCGCCGCGCATCGCCACCGCGCCGACGAGCAGCCACGCGATCAGCCCGATGCGCGCCAACGCGCCGCCCGCCAACGCAACGCTCCACGCGCCGGGCCAGAACAACAGCTGCCAGCCGATCGGCCGGTCGAACCGCGCGAGCAGCGCCAGGTCGCGCGCGCGCGCCGGCAGCCGCGCGACGAGCGAGCGGTGCTGGCTATCGGGAACGATCTCGACCATCCTTGATCGCCTAAGATAAAGCGCCGCGTCTGCGCAATCCGCCTCGCTCTCGCCGTGTTGGGCTGGCACGGCGGGTCATGGTCCACCTCACCGTCGCGATCGCGCGCTTCGTGGAAGCGCTGTTCTGGGCGATCTTTCGCGCATCGGGATGGGTGGCGTTGCTCGTGGTCGGCGTGGCGGCCGCGGGCGCGCTGGTGTTCACGCTCATCCGCAGCCTGTGGCGACGGCGCTAGAACAGGATCAGCAGCACCGGCACCAATGTCCCCGCCGCCAGCAACGCCCATGTCCGCCGCCGCGCCGCGCGGTTGGTGAGTGCGATCGCGATGCCCGCCAGCGTCGACGTGAACAGCACCGCGGACAGCAGCAGCACATAGATCTTCAGTGGCGAGAGCGGCGCGTCGTGGTCGTCATGCTCCGCCGCGCGCTTGGGCGCGGATGGCGGCACGTCGTGATCGTCGTCGTGCTCCGCGCCTTGCTTGGGCACGGCGGCACCCGGCTTCGGCGCGTGACGCGCGCCGTGGCTGATCACCTGATGCTTATGCAAGTTCGCGATCGTCGCGATCCACGCCGGGGGATGCGAGCCGTTCTCATGCAGCCCCAGCGTCTGTAGCAGGCCGGTGAACGAGAAGAACAGGATGCCCGGCGCGAACAACACGCCGAACCAGTTATGGAGATTGCGGATTGATCGCTGGGATTGGGCCTTCATGCCTCGCCCGGTACGGCGCGCCATTCGCATCGGCAAGCGCTTCGCGGGCGCGGCGGCGCGCGCTAGGGGATCGCCATGCCCGCCACCCCTGCCTGGCCACCGCGATCGACACCGCGCCTGTTCGTCGACCAGACGCTCACGCCGGGACCGTTGACGTTGGAAGGTCCAGCGGCCCACTATCTCGGACAGGTGATGCGCCTCAGCCCCGGCGACCCGGTCAAGCTGTTCGACGACCAAACGGGCGAGTGGCTCGCCACCGTCGCCGAGCCGCGCAAGCGCGCGCTGCTGCTCGACGTGGGCGATCGACTGCGCGAGCGCGAGGCGGTGCCGGATCTGTGGCTTTGCGCCGCGCCGCTCAAGAAGGCGCGGGTCGACTGGGTCGCGGAAAAGGCGTGCGAGCTCGGCGTCGCGCGGCTGCAGCCGGTGCTGACGCGGCGTACGGTGGTGGACAAGCTTAACGAGGAGCGGCTGCGCGCGCACATGATCGAGGCGGCCGAGCAATGCGATCGCACCGCGCTGCCCGAGCTCGCGTCACCGGTGAGGCTCGACACCTTGCTCGCGGACTGGCCCGCGACCCGCGCGCTGTTCTTCGCGGACGAGACCGGCGGCGTGCCCGCCTTCCCCGCCATGCAGGCGCGCGCGGGTCCGGCGGCGGTGCTGGTCGGGCCGGAGGGGGGCTTTGACCCAAGCGAGCGCGACGCGATCCGCGCGCTTCCGCAAGCGGTCGGCGTCACGCTCGGTCCGCGCATCCTGCGCGCGGACACGGCGGCGGCGGCGGTCGTCGCGCTGTGGATGGCGGCGGCGGGCGACTGGTGAGCCGTTCAGCGTCGCGTCACCCGGTTTGCGGCAGGCAACCTCTACGCCCTTTCTTCGTTGGGGCGGGCGTTACGAGGGAGAACAATGATGAACAAGATGATGGCGTTGGCCGCGATAGCGGCGATGACGGCCCCGATGGCGGCGAGCGCGCAATACGGCTCGAATGGCCAGCGCACCTATCAGGACGACCAGAACGCGCCGCGTACCTATCGCGGTACGGACGGCCGCTACTACCAGTGCAAGAAGAGCAATGGCGCGGTCGGCACGGTCGCGGGCGGCGTCGGCGGCGGGCTGATCGGGCATGCGCTCGGCGGCGGCACGCTCGGCACGCTGGCGGGCGCGGGCGGCGGCGCGCTGTTGGGGCGTCACTTCGACAAGAAGCACACCGAGGCGAACAACCGCAAGAACGGCTGCTAATTCAGGACGCGAGGGCGGGCCGGTCCCGCCCTCGCTTGCCTCTGGCGCGGGTGTCGCTCTGCCCCTAAAGCGCGCCGCATGACGACCAAGACCGACACCGATCAACGATCCCCGGTGATCGAGTCGTATGACCAGCTCGTCGATAGTTTCGCGCGCGGAGAAAAGCTGCGCGAGCGTTGGCGGATCGGGACCGAGCACGAGAAGTTCGTGTACTCAACCCGCGACCACCACGCGCCCTCCTGGGACGAGCCGGGTGGCATCCGCGACCTGCTGCTCGCGCTGACCGAGTTCGGCTGGAAGCCGGTCGAAGAAGACGGTCGCGTGATCGCGCTCATGGGCGCGGACGGCTCGGTCAGCCTCGAGCCCGCCGGCCAGTTCGAGCTGTCGGGCGCGCCGCTGACCAACCTGCACCTGCCCTGTCAAGAGACCGGACGGCATCTCGACCAAGTCAAGACGGTCGGCGACCGGCTGGGCCTGGGCTTTCTCGGACTTGGCATGTGGCCGGACAAGACTCGGAGCCAGCTGCCCGTCATGCCCAAGGGCCGCTACGACATCATGCGGCGGCACATGCCGCGCGTCGGCTCGCTCGGGCTCGACATGATGCTGCGAACCTGCACGATCCAGGTCAATCTGGACTATGCGTCCGAGGCGGACATGGCGAAGAAGTTCCGCGTCGGCCTCGCGCTGCAGCCGCTCGCGACCGCGCTTTTCGCCAATTCGCCGTTCACCGAAGGCAAGCCTAACGGCATGCTGTCGTTCCGCAGCCATATCTGGTCGGACACCGATCCGCATCGCACGGGAATGCTCCCGTTCGTGTTCGAGGACGGGTTCGGCTATCAGCGCTATGCCGACTATGCGCTCGATGTGCCGATGTACTTCGTCTATCGCGATGGGCGCTACATCGACGCGGCGGGGCTGAGCTTCCGCGACTTCCTGCGCGGTGAACTGTCGGTGCTGCCCGGCGAGAAGCCGACGCTGGAGGATTGGACCGACCACCTCTCCACCGCCTTTCCCGAAGTGCGGCTCAAGACCTTTCTCGAGATGCGTGGCGCGGACGGCGGGCCTTGGAGCCGCATCTGCGCGCTCCCGGCGCTGTGGGTCGGATTGCTGTACGACGACGGCGCGCTCGACGCGGCGTGGGATTTGGTCAAGGACTGGACCCTTGAGGAGCGGCAGGCGCTGCGCGACGCGGTGCCTCGGCTCGCGCTCGACGCGCCGTTGCCGAACGGGCGTTTGCTGCGCGACATCGCGGGCGAAGTGCTCGACATCGCGCATGCGGGGCTGGCGGCGCGCAACGCGACCGACGCGGCGGGGGACAACGAGACCGGGTTCCTCGACCCGCTGCGCGAGATCGTCCGGCGCGGCAAGGTGCCCGCCGAGATGCTGCTCGACCGCTATCATGGCGAGTGGAACGGCGACGTCAGCCGCGTTTACGACGAGGCGAGCTTCTGACTATCCGCGCCGCGTAGCCAGGCAGAGGCGCGCGGCACGGGGGCGTTGCGCTCCATCCACTCCCAGTACGCGACATAGGCCGGGTCGAACTTGAGGTGCCGCTCCTCGGTCTTCGCGCGCCAGTAATAGACACCGCTGATCGCGCCGAGCAGCAGCGTCGCGCGCGCGGCGTCGACCGCCGATCCGGTGCTGAGCAGCGGTAAGGTCGACAGCCACCAGAACGCGTTCTTCGCCAGATACGCCGGGTGCCGTGTCCACCTGTACGGCCCGTGCGTCAGGATGCCGCGGT
>CAXSEO010000035.1:0-10153 GCA_964235525.1 uncultured Sphingomonas sp.
CGAGGATTACCTCGTCCACATCACCACCGGTACGCACGTCGGCCAGATCTGCCTGTTCCTGCTGACGGAGGCGCATTACCTCCCCGGTCGTCTGCTTCAGACCCAGCCGCGGCGGGGAACCGTCGAGGCGGCCGGCACCTGGAACGCGATTGACCTCGACCTGTCGCGCTATGACAGCATCGCCACCCGTTTTGCCGCGGTCAGCGCGGAGAGCAGCTCCTTCCTCAAGTCCGGCATCGAGACGCGGAACGCCGCCTTCAACACCATGATCGACGAGATCGAGCAGGTGGCCGCGCGCTCGCGCGCACCGATCCTGTTGATGGGACCGACCGGGGCGGGCAAGAGCCGGCTGGCGCGCCGCATCCATGAGCTGAAATGCCTAAAGCACCAGGTTCGCGGACCGTTCGTCGAGGTGAACTGCGCGACGCTGAAGGGCGACGGCGCGATGTCGGCGCTGTTCGGCCACAAGCGCGGTGCCTTTACCGGCGCGGTCGGGGACCGGCCCGGCCTGTTGCGGAGCGCGGACACCGGGATGCTGTTCCTCGACGAGATCGGCGAGCTCGGGCTCGACGAACAGGCGACCATCTTGCGCGCCATCGAGGAAAAGCGGTTCCTGCCGGTCGGCAGCGACAAAGAGGTAGCCAGCGACTTCCAGCTGATCGCGGGCACAAATCGCGATCTCGTTGCGGCGGTAGCGGAAGGCTGTTTCCGCGACGACCTGTTCGCCCGGCTCAACCTGTGGACATTCACACTGCCCGGGCTGGCCGACCGCCGCGAGGACATCGCGCCCAATCTCGACTACGAGCTTGACCGGTTCGCCGAACGCGAGGGCGACCGCGTTACCTTTCAGCGTGAGGCGCGCCAGCGTTATCTCGCCTTTGCGGGCTCGGCCGAGGCGCGCTGGCCAGGCAATTTCCGCGACCTCGCCGCCAGCGTCACCCGGATGGCGACGTTCAGTCCCAGAGGACGGATCGACATCGCCTGCGTCGACGCGGAGGTCGCCCGGCTCCGGCGGCTGTGGAGCAGCGCCGCGGGAGACGATTCGCTGTCGGCGTACCTCGCCCCGGCCGCGCTGGACTTGCTCGATCCGTTCGACCGGGTGCAGCTCGCGCATGTCGTTGCAGTCTGTCGGCACAGCCGGTCGCTCTCGGACGCGGGACGGACGCTGTTCGCGGCGTCACGAGCGCGGCGCAGCTCCTCCAACGACGCCGACCGGCTCCGCAAGTATCTTGCGCGGTTCGACCTGAGCTGGGCACAGCTCGGCCAAAGCTAACGCCTGCACATGATCTGCACGGCCAGTCGCTGGAATACGCACCGAGTCCGCCACCCCGGCCTTACCGACCTTCGGCGACAAGGTTTGCGGCCCGGCGCTGCGGTTGAATGATGTATGTGAAGATGCTCACGACGTTTCGCGATAGAGTCGATCTTGGCAATTTCGGGGCGTTGAGCCTTGGGGTGCGCGGATGACGGGGCGATGCGGATGCAGGACGAGACTTCGGACGCGCCGGGAAGCAAGCGGTCCCCCAAGGACCTGATGAGTCGTCGGGCGTTGCTGGGGGTCGTGGGCCTAGGCGCGATCGCGACCGTTGATGCGGTATCGGGGCCGCTCGCCCCCGGCCCGCATGGCTCGCGGATCACGGGCACGTTCCCCTGGCAGGACGGCATGGCCGACCCCCCGACCGATCCGGTCAAGGCGGGGACGTCGTTCCTGACCGCCGCCGAGCTTGCGTTCGTGACCGCCGCCGCCGACCGGCTGATCCCGCCCGATGCGACCGGGCCGGGCGCGTCGGAGGCGGGTGTGCCGACCTTCATCGACCGGCAGCTCGCGGGCCCGTGGGGGCGGGGCGACCATCTCTATCTCGGCGGGCCGTGGCCGAGCGGGCCGCCGAGCCAGGGGTATCAGAGTCGCCTGACCCCCGCCGAATACTACCGCACCAGCATCGCCGCGATCGACACGCATACGAGCGGCCAGCACGGGGCGGTTTTCAGCGCCCTCGATCCCGGCGCGCAAGATGCGGTCCTGAAGCAGCTGGAAGCGGGCACGCTCCCGATGCGCGGTGTTGCACCAAAGGAGTTCTTCACCATGCTGCTGCAGAATGTGAACGAGGGCTATTTCTCCGACCCGATCTATGGCGGCAATCGCGACATGGGCGGCTGGAAGATGATCGGCTTCCCCGGCGCGCGCTATGACTATAGCGACTGGATCAGCCGGCACGGCGAGCGGGTGCCGTACGAGCCGGTGGGGCTGCTGGGCCGCCCCGCCTGGCGCGCGGGGACCTGAGGGTGGCGACGCGCGTGAAGCCGGTCGACGTGGTGCTGGTCGGGTTCGGCTGGACCGGGGCGATCATGGCGCAGCAGCTGGCCGATGCGGGGCTGAACGTGCTGGCACTGGAGCGCACCGGGGTGCGCAGCACACCGGTGGACTTCGCGACCACCTTCGATCCCGACGAACTGCGCTATGTGCAGCGCCAGCATCTGTTCCAGAACACGTCGCAATCGACCATGACGTTCCGCAACAATGTGGGCCAGCAGGCGCTTCCGATCCGCCGATGGGGTGCGTTCCTGCCGGGCACGGGCGTCGGCGGGGCTGGAGTCCACTGGAACGGGGTGATCTGGCGCTTCCTGCCGAGCGACTTCAAGGCGCGCAGCCATAACGAGGCGCGGTACGGTAGCGCGGCGCTCGAAGGGCTGACGACGCAGGATTTCCCGGTCACCTATGAAGATCTGGAACCGCATTACACGACCTTCGACCGGGTCTGCGGGACGAGCGGAAAAGCGGGCAATCTGAACGGCGCGATCCAGCCGGGCGGCAACCCGTTCGAAGGTCGGCGTTCGGCGGAGTATCCCAATCCGCCGATGAAGCAGCCTTATGGCCCGACAATGTTTGCGGAAACCGCGCGCACCATGGGCCTGTCGCCCTTCCCGCAACCCAGCGGGAACATGTCGCGACCGTACACCAACCAGTTCGGCGCGCAGCTCGGCGCATGCACGTTCTGCGGCTATTGCGAGCAGTTTGGGTGCGGGAATTATTCCAAGGCTTCGCCGCAGGCGACGCTGATCCCTTATGTCCTGTCGAAGTCGAACTTCGAGCTGCGAACCGGTTGCGACGTGTTGCGCGTCGAGCGCACGCCCGACGGGCTGACCGCGACGGGGGTGACCTATATCGACGGCGCGGGGCAGGAGCATCTCCAGCCCGCGTCGATCGTCGTCTTGACCGCGTTCCAGCTCCACAACGTCCACCTGATGCTCGTCTCGGGCATCGGCAAGCCGTACGACCCGGCGACCGGCGAGGGCGTGGTCGGCAAGAACTTCTGTTACCAGACCACCAGCTCGGTGCAGATGTTCTTCGACGACAAACGGATCAATCCGTTTATCGGCGCCGGCGCGCTGGGCATGGTAGTCGACGACTATAATGGTGACAATTTCGACCATTCGGGTTTCGGCTTCATCGGCGGCGGCAGCGTCACGTTGCAGATCAACAACGGTCGCCCGATCGAAACCATGCCGGTGCCCGAAGGCACGCCCGCCTGGGGTCTCAAGTGGAAGCGCGCCGCCGCCAAGAACTACAACCATAGTTGCGCGATCGGAGCGCAGGGCGGGAGCCACGCGCAACGCGGCAATTATCTCAGCCTCGATCCGACCTATCGCGACCAGTTCGGCCGCCCGATGCTGCGCATGACGTTCGACTTCCCGCCCAACGACATTCGCATGTCGAGCTGGGTCACCGATCGCATGACCGACATCGCGCGGGAGATGAACCCGACGTCGCTGACGGTGAACAAGCGCGCCGCGCCGTTCAGCATCGTTCCCTACCAGACCACACATGTGGTCGGCGGCACGATGACGGGCGCGACGCCGCGTGAAAGCGTGGTCAACCGCTACGGCCAGAGCTGGGACGTGCACAATCTGTTCGTCACCGGCGCGGGGTTGTTTCCGCAGAACTCAGGATACAACCCGACCGGCACGCTTGCGGCGCTGGCCTACTACTCGGCCGCGGAGATCCTTCGATCCTACGTCAAATCTCCCGGCGCGCTGGTGCAGGCATGACCGCCGGGCACCTCTGGCGGCGCGGGCTGGTCGCGATGGGGGTGCTCGTCGCGATCTTCGTCGTGGTCGTGGTCGGATCATGGTTATGGATCCAGCCCGAGATCGCCGCTGTGTCTCCCGATCCGACCTCGGCGCCGCTGCCGCTGCTGATGAAGCCGATCGCCGACGGGCCGCAGGCCGCGCTGCTGCGCCACGGGCGCGATCTGGTGATCGCGGGCGATTGCGCGTCGTGCCATGTCCGCAAGCTCGACAAGCCCTTCGAAGGCGGTCTCGGACTCAAGACGCCCTATGGGGTGATCTACTCGGCGAACCTGACCGGAGACACCAAGGCGGGGATCGGCGGCTGGTCGAACGACGATTTCTGGCGGGCAATCTCGCACGGCATCGCGCCCGGCAATCACCACCTCTACCCGGCGTTCCCGTACAATTACTTCACCGCGATCAGCCGCCCGGACAGCGACGCGGTTCTGGCGTATCTGAAGACCATCCCGCCCTCGTCCTACGTGCCGCCGCGCAACCTGATGCCCGTTCCGATGGGGTTCCGCCCGATCCTGATCGGCTGGAACATGTTCTTCCTCAAAGATGCGCGCTTCGTCCCCGACCCGGCGCGATCGCCGGAGTGGAACCGGGGCGCGGCGCTGGTCAATGGCCTTGGCCATTGCGGTGCTTGTCATACGCCGATGAACCTCGCCGGCTCTCCCGAACAAAGCCGCTTCCTGCAAGGCGCGGCGCTCAACGGGTGGCTCGCGCCCGACCTGACCGGCAATCCGCGTACCGGGCTCGGCCGCTGGAGCGAGAAGGACATCGTCACTTACCTCAGGACCGGACGAAACGCGCACGCCAACGCGGCCGGGCCGATGGGAGAGGTCGTGAGCTATTCGACGTCCATGATGAGCAGCGACGGCCTCGCGGCAATCGCGACCTATCTCAAGAGCGTGCCCGCCAGCCCGTCGCCCGCCATCCAGCCGGCGGACCCGGCCGCGATGCGCCGCGGCGCGGCGGTGTTCACCGACTCCTGCACCGGATGTCACCTGTCGGGCGGACGCGGGCAGCCCGGCTATTTCCCCCCGCTCCCCGGCAGCGCGGTCGCGCAGCAGCACGACCCCGCTGGCCTTCTGCAGATCATCCTGGGTGGCGCGCGCACCTCGCCGACGCCGACCCGCTCGTCGCCGCTGGCGATGCCTAGCTTCGCCTGGAAGCTCAGCGACGCGGAGGCGGCGGACGTCGCCACCTATGTCCGCAACAGCTGGGGCAACGCCGCGCCGCCGGTCTCGGCGGACGAAGCCAGGAAGGTGCGGAAGTCGTCGCATTTTGTCGCCCAAGCCCAACTCCGCTGAGGCTCACGGCAGCGATGATGTGGCTTTGCCAGGCTGACGGAGGCTCGACCTCCGTTCGGATCGCGGGGTTGCCTCGCGCCGGACAGCTCGATCCGTGCTGACCGCCGTCGCCGCGACGTCGCCGGGTGACACCCGCGAAGCTGCCGCCAAGTTACGCGGAGCTTGCTTTTCATAAGCCAAAGTCATCCTCAGCTGGCAACCGTCAGGTTGTTTGACAAGCCGCTTCCTCGTACCCGTGGCTCACATTTGCGTGGGCCAACAGGCTTCGCGCGACTTGAATGATCGCCCGCGCGCACAATTTGCGGGCAGCATAGCGACGAGGCCGACATGATTCCTGACGAGCGCACCCTTCTCTCCACGTTCCTGCGCGACCTCGCCGCGACGCGCGGCGTTGCCAAGGACCCGGAAGCCGACGCGATGGTCCGGCAGGCGATGGCGATGAACCCGGATGCGGCGTATCTGCTGGTCCAGCATGCGATCGTCGCCGACCAGTCATTGCACGCCGCGCAGGCGCGGATCGCGCAGCTGGAGCAGCAGGCGGCTCCGGTCGCACCCGCCGCGTCCGGATTCCTGCCGAGTAACGCGGGGCCGTGGGGTGGTTATCAGCCCGCCTATGCGCCGCCGCCGCCGCAGGACCGGCCGGGCGTCTTCTCCGGCGGCGGCGGGTTGAGCAGCTTCCTTCGCAGCGCGGGCACCACTGCGGCGGGCGTGGCGGGGGGCGAGATGCTGTTCTCCGGGCTGTCCGATATGTTCGGTGGCCATCACGGCGGCGGGCAGGGCCTGTTTGGCGGCGGCGGCGAGGAGAGCGTCACCGTCAACAACTATGGCGACGACAGCGGCGACGGGTCGGACGACAGCGACCAGGGCGACCAGAGCGGTAATTGAAGCGCTTGCCCGAGCGCCCTGTTCTCCCCTACGCCTGACCGGATCGAGCCGGGGGATGTGGATTGAGGATCAGGCGGGTGGCGACGGTGGGTCGCGTGGTCGGGGCGGCGCTGGGCGTGCTCGCGGTGGCGGGGTGCGCGGGGCAGGGCGAGCATCCCAAGTCCGCCTCCGCCGGGCCCGGTCCGGGCAAGGGCTATAATCACGACCCCTATCCGTCGACGTATAAGCCCTATCCGGGCGTGCCGACGCTGGTCCGCAACGTCACCGTGTTCGACGGCGAGGGCGGGCAGGTCGAGGGCGGCTCCGTGCTGTTCGCGGACGGCAAGGTGGTCGCGGTCGGGCAAAACCTGTCTGCGCCCGCCGGCGCGAGCGTAATCGACGGCACGGGCAAGTGGGTCACCCCCGGCATTATCGACATTCACAGCCATCTCGGCGACTATCCCTCGCCGGCGGTGCGCGCGCATTCGGATGGCAACGAAGCGACCGACCCGGTCACACCCGAGGTCTGGGCCGAGCATAGCGTCTGGCCGCAGGACCCGGGCTTCGGGCGGGCGCTCGCCAATGGTGGGGTGACGACGCTGGAGATCCTGCCCGGCTCCGCCAATCTGTTCGGCGGGCGGTCGGTCGTGCTCAAGAACGTCTATGCGCGCACGACGCAGGCGATGAAGTTCCCCGGCGCGCCCTATGGTCTCAAGATGGCGTGCGGCGAGAACCCCAAGCGCGTGTACGGCGCGCGCAACCGCGAGCCCTCGACGCGGATGGGCAACATCGCGGTCGACCGCGCGACCTGGGCGAGGGCGGTCGAATACAAGCGCAAATGGGACAAGTATGAAAAGGAGGGCGGCACCCCGCCCGACCGCAGCATCGCGATGGACACACTGCGCGGCGTGCTCGCGGGCGAGATCCGCGTCCAGAACCATTGCTATCGCGCCGATGAGATGGCCAACGTCATGGATATGGCCAAGGAGTTTGGCTATCACGTCGCCGCGTTCCACCACGCGGTCGAGGCGTACAAGATCGCCGACCTGCTGAAGGCGAACGACGTCTGTGCGGCGGTTTGGGCCGACTGGTATGGCTTCAAGATGGAAAGCTATGATGGCATCGGCGAGAACCTCGTGCTGCTGCAGCAGGCGGGGGCGTGCGCGATGATTCATTCGGATGATGAGAACGGCATCCAGCGGCTCAATCAGGAGGTCGCCAAGGCGCTGTCCTCGGGACGGCATGCGGGCATCGACATCCCGGACGCGGTCGCTTGGGAGTGGCTGTCCTATAACCCGGCGAAGGCGCTCGGCATCGCCGACAAGACCGGCAGCTTGAAGCCCGGCAAGATGGCGGACGTGGTGCTGTGGAACGGTAACCCGTTCAGCGTCTATACCCGGCCGGACAAGGTGTGGGTCGACGGCGCGCTGCTCTACGACTCCGCCGATCCGAAACGACGGCCGGTGTCGGATTTCGAGCTCGGCCAGCCCGGCTCGGGAGAGTTCAAGTGAAGGCGGCACTGCTTGGTCTCGCGGCGCTGATCGCTGCGCCCGCCTCGGCGCAGACGGTGGCGATCGTCGGCGGCACGGTCGCGGTCGGCGACGGATCGCAGCCGTTGCCCAACGCCACGGTGGTGTTCCGTGACGGGCGGATCGTCGCGGCGGGGCAGGGCGTCGCCGTTCCGCCCGGGGCGACGGTGATCGACGCGCACGGCAAGTGGGTCGCGGCGGGGATGGTCGCCGGGTTCAGCAATCTGGGGCTGGTCGACGCGGAGGGCGTTGAGGAGAGCAACGACACCAGCGCCAAGACCTCGCCGTTCAACGCCGCGATCGATATCGCTCCCGCGATCAACCCCGACGCGGCGGCGATCGGCAACGAGCGCGCGGGCGGCATTACCCGTGCCCTCGTTTCGCCGACCAGCGCCGGCTCGATCTTCGCGGGGCAGGGCGCGGTGATCGACCTAGGCGCGGACGCGGACCCGGTGACGCGCGCGCGGGCGTTCCAATATGTCGAATTGGGCGAGGATGGCGGGCGCGAGGCGGGGGGCAGTCGCCCCGCCGCCTATGCGTTGCTTCATGACGCACTGGCGGAGGCGGAGGATTTCCGTCGCAATCCGGCCGGGTTCGGCGGGCGCGATCGCGGCTCGCTGCTCAAGCGGGCGGACGCGGAGGCGCTGCTGGCGGTGCTCGACGGGCGGGTGCCGCTGCTGGTCCATGCCGAGCGCGCGAGCGACATCCGCGCGGTGCTGGCGCTGCCGCGCGTATATCCCAAGCTGCGGCTGGTGCTGGTCGGCGCGAGCGAGGGGTGGATGGTCGCGCGCGACATCGCCGCTGCGCGTGTCCCCGTGATCGCCGCCGCGCTCGCCGACCTGCCCGCGCGGTTCGAGACTCTGGCGGCGACCGAATCGAATGTCGGGCGGATGACGGCGGCGGGTGTACCGGTGGCACTCTCCACCGTCGGCGCGAACACCGCGCCGGGCGAGCATGTGCTGAAGCAATATGCGGGCAATCTGGTGGCGATCACCAAGGTGCCGGGCGCGACCGGACTGAACTGGGGGCAGGCGTTCGCGACCGTGACGTCGATGCCCGCGCGCGCGCTGGGGATGGACGGGGAGATCGGCAGCTTGCGCCCCGGGCGCCGCGCGGACGTGGTGGTGTGGGACGGCGATCCGCTGGAGCTCTCCTCCGCGCCGGTCGCGATCTATATCGACGGTCGAGCGCAGCCGATGCGGTCGCGGCAGACCGAGCTTCGCGACCGCTACCGGACGCCGACCGAAGGAGCACTGCCCAAGGCGTACGACCGTTAGGATCGGTCGATACAGACCAAGTCTGCTCGGGAGAGATTAAAGGCCCGAAGACGTCACCAAGGGGGGGGAGGGGTGAGCGCCTTCGGGCCTATGTCGTGAACCGCGAGAGCGGGGGGCGTGTCGTCGCGGTTCGAGGATGATAACGGCAAACGAGGATAACGGTTCCGCACCGCCGCAAAAGAATCGCGCGCCGCTCAATCCTTGCCCACCACCGCAACCGAGATTTCGTAGGCGCCGGCCAGCGGATCATGGTGGAGCTTGGAACGCAGTTGCCGCGCAAGCCCTTCCAGGACGCGGCCATAGCGCTCCGCCACTGCCGCCTTGAGCGCGTCGTCGTCGGTCAACGCGCGCGCGGATACCCGCAACAGCGCGCGCGCCGGGTCGTCGGTCGGCTTGACCGAGATCCGCAGCTGCGGCGCGAGTTCCACCGCCATCGCCAGCTCGACCAGCTCGGTGACGAGGAACGCGACCGCAACGCCGACATCCTGATTGACGAGGAACGGGTCGATCTCCAGCGTGATGCCGAGCTGGGCCGCGTCGTCGCACGCGGTCGCGCGGATGTTCGACGCGAGCTCGCCCAGCATCGAGCGGAGCGGCAGCCCGCGACTGACTTCGGCTTCCGCGAAATGGTTGCGGTGGACGACCGCGAGCGCGTCGACCCGCCGCTGGATGGTCGCGTACGCCTCCGCAGCGCCGTCCCCGCGCGAGCCGCGCGAATGGATGTTGATCAGGCTGGAGATCACCTGCAGGTTGTTCTTGACCCGATGGTGCACCTCCCGGGTCAGCTTGGTCTGGCGCACCAGCCCCTCGGCCAGCCCGGCCTCATGGAGCGCCACGGTACGGCTGATCGCACGGAACGTGTCGCCCAGATCGCGAATTTCCTGCGCGGGGACCGTGCGCGTGTCGCCCGGGTCGATCACGTCACCGGGGTGGTAGGAGCCGACGCTGCCGCGCAACCGGCGCAACGGTCGGATCAGCAGCGCGTCGACGACGAACCATCCGATCCCGGCCGCCGCCGCCCACATCAGTAGCGGCAGCGACAGCGCCACGATCAGCGGCCAGGTGATCGGCGCGCTCCTGATCTGCATCTCGAACTGCA
>CAXSEO010000036.1:0-10152 GCA_964235525.1 uncultured Sphingomonas sp.
GGAGGCGCTCGCGCGCATCTGGGAAGGACTCGACGCCGAGCGCGCAGGGACGGCCACGGCGCCTGAGCCACCGTCCACCCGCTCCGCCGACGGTATCATCGAGTTCGTCGCCAAGCAGGAAGTCAACTAATGCCCTGGACCAGAGACGAGATGGCCGCGCGCGCCGCGCGCGAGCTGCGCGACGGCTTCTACGTTAACCTCGGCATCGGCATCCCGACGCTGGTCGCGAATCACATCCCGCCCGGCGTCGAGGTGACGCTCCAGTCGGAGAACGGGATGCTCGGCATCGGCCCGTTCCCTTACGAGGGCGAGGAGGACCCGGACCTCATTAACGCGGGGAAGCAGACGATCAGCGAGCTGCCGCAATCGGTGTATTTCTCCTCCGCCGACAGTTTCGCGATGATCCGCGGCGGGCATATCGACCTGACCGTGCTCGGCGCGATGGAGGTGAGCGAGGGCGGCGACATCGCCAACTGGATGATCCCGGGCAAGATGATCAAGGGCATGGGCGGCGCGATGGACCTGGTCGCGGGAGTGAAGAAGATTATCGTGGTGATGGAGCATACGTCGAAGGACGGCTCGCCGAAGTTTATCCCCAGCTGCACGCTGCCGCTGACGGGGCGCAACGTGGTCGATATGGTGATCACCGACCTCGCGGTGTTTGCGCGGGCGGATCATGCGTCGGCGTTTCGGCTTGTGGAGATGGCACCGGGAGTGAGCGGGGGTGAGGTGCGCGCGAAGACGACGGCGGGGTATGAGGGGTAGGTAAGCGGATTGGTTATCACCTATCCGTCACCCCGGACTTGTTCCGGGGCCTAACCTTTCGCGCGTGTTTACGTTTGGTCAGGCGCTCCAGCCGGTCAGCCCAAAGACAAAGCGCCTTGGAAGTCCGGTCCGCTCGCGAAGGAGAACCATGCGGAGATGGTTGGACCCCGGCACAAGCTCGGGGTGACGAAGGACGGTAGTGTGTCGCGCCCGCTACTCCGCGACCCGCACCACCAGCTTGCCGATCGCCTCGCGCGCCGCCATCTTGGCGATCGCGCGGCCGCCTTGCGCGAACGGGAACACCTCCGTCACGCGCGGGCTGATCTTGCCTTCGGCCCAGAGCCGGAACAGGTGATCGACGTGGCGCTGGTTCGCCGCCGGGTCGCGGGTGGCGAACGCGCCCCAGAACACGCCGCATACGTCGCACGACTTGAGCAGCGTCAGGTTGAGCGGCAGCTTGGGGATACCCGCCGGGAAGCCCACGACGAGATACCGTCCCTCCCACGCGATCGAGCGCAGCGCGGGCTCGGCATAGTCGCCACCGACGGGATCGTAGATCACGTCCGCGCCGTTCTTCCCCAGCGCCGCCTTGAACTGGTCGGCGAGCGCCTTGCTCTGGTCGCGGTCGAACGGCGCGCGCGCGTAGATGATCGTCTCGTCCGCGCCTGCCTCGCGAGCCGCCTGCGCCTTGGCTTCGGACGACACCGCCGCGACCACGCGCGCGCCGAACGCCTTGCCCAGCTCCACCGCCGCGAGCCCGACGCCGCCCGCCGCGCCGAGCACCAGCAGCGTCTGCCCGCCGCTCAGTCGCCCGCGATCGAGCAGCGCATGGATCGTCGTCGCATAGGTGAGGAGCAGCGACGCGCCCTCCTCGAAGCTGCGCCCCTCCGGCAGGCGAAACACGCGGTCGGCGGCGATCGTGACCTTCTCGACCAGCCCGCCGCTGCCCGTCATCGCCAGCACGCGGTCGCCGGGCTGCCACGCGGTCACGCCCGCGCCGACCGCCTCGACCACGCCCGAAATCTCGCTCCCCGGCGCGAACGGGCGTGGCGGCTTGAACTGGTATTTGTCCTCGATGATGAGCACGTCGGGATAGTTGATCGAGCACGCCTTGACCGCGACCAGCACCTCGCCCGCGCCCGCCAGCGGATCGGGTAGCTCGCCCAGCTCCAGCGTGTCAGGCCCGCCGGGCGTCCTCGACAGCAGCGCTCGCATAAGCTCTCCCGGCGACCCAGGGGCGGCGCTCGAGCGTCGCCGCTTCATACCCCGTGATCGCCACGTCCCTTGCCAGCGTCAGCCCGATCTCGTCCAGCCCTTCCATGAGGCAGCGGCGGCGGAACGGGTCGAGCGCGAACGCGAACCGGTCCTGATAGGGCGTGGTGACGGTCATCGTCTCCAAGTCGACCGTCACCGGCTGATCGCGCGCGGCCTCCAGCAGGCGATCCACTGCTTCCTGCGGAAGGACGACGGGGACGATGCCGTTCTTGACCGCGTTGCCGGAGAAGATGTCGGAAAAGCTCGGTGCGATAACTGCCCGCACGCCCATGTCGGCGAGCGCCCAGGCGGCATGCTCGCGGCTGGACCCGCAGCCGAAATTGTCGCCAGCGATCAGGATCGGCGCGCCCGCATAACGCGAGTCGTCGAAGATGTTGCCCGGTTGCGCCCGCACCGTCTCGAACGCGCCGCGCCCGAGCCCGGCGCGGGTGATCGTCTTGAGCCAGTGCGCGGGGATGATGACGTCGGTGTCAACGTTCTTCGCCCCCCACGAATAGGCGGTGCCGGAGATTAGTGAAACTGGTTGCACGTCTTACTCCCTCTCCCCTTCAGGGGAGAAAGCAGGGGAGAGGGGGGTACGCGCACCGCCCGCATCCCGCGCTTGCCCTCTCCCCGACCAGTTGCGGGTGAATACCGCCCCGCGGATTCAGGTCATGCCGGGGGCATGACCGACCCGCAATTCCCCTGAAGGGAAGAGGGAGCAGGACAGCTACCGCTTGGCCGAAGTGCTCGCCACCACCGCCACTGGCTTCGCCACCGCCGCATAGGCCGCGATCCCGCTCAGCACCGAGCCCGCTACCAGCAACGCCAATACCTTGTTCATGCCATCCCCTCCCTTGTTACCCCATCAGCTCGCGCACGTCCGCGAGCCGTCCCGTCACCGCCGCCGCCGCCGCCATCGCCGGGCTGAGCAGGTGCGTGCGCGCGCCCGGTCCCTGCCGCCCGACGAAGTTGCGGTTGCTGGTCGACGCGCAGCGTTCGCCCGGCGGCACCTTGTCCGGGTTCATCGCCAGGCACATCGAACAGCCCGGCTCGCGCCACTCGAACCCGGCTTCAGTGAAGATGCGGTGAAGCCCCTCCGCTTCCGCCTGGCGCTTGACCAGCCCCGAGCCCGGCACCACCAGCGCGCGCACGCCGTCGGCGACGCGGCGTCCGCTCGCGACGGCGGCGGCGGCGCGCAGGTCCTCAATACGGCTGTTGGTGCAGCTGCCGATGAAGACTTGGCTGATCGGCACGTCCTGCATCCGCGTGCCGGGCGCAAGGCCCATATAGTCGAGCGATTTGCGCGCGGCCGCCTGCTTGGCCGGATCTGCGAAGCTGTCGGGCTCGGGCACGGTGCCGGTGATCGGCAGCACGTCTTCGGGGCTGGTGCCCCAGGTCAGCGACGGCGCGATGTCGCTGGCCTGCAGTATCACCCGCCGGTCGTGGCGCGCGCCCGCGTCGGTGGGCAGCGTCCGCCACCAAGCGACGGCGGCATCCCACTCCGCCCCGACCGGAGCCATTGGACGCCCATTCAGATAAGCAAAGGTCGTCTCGTCCGGCGCGACCAGCCCAGCCCGCGCGCCTGCCTCGATCGACATATTAGCGACCGTCAGTCGCCCCTCGACCGAGAGCGCGCGGATCACTTCGCCGGTGAACTCGATCACATGCCCGGTGCCGCCCGCCGCGCCGACCCGCGCGATGATCGACAGCACCACGTCCTTGGCCGAAACGCCGTGCCCAAGCGCGCCGTCGACGCGCATCTCCATCGTCCGCGAGGGCTGGAGCAGCAGCGTCTGGGTGGCGAGCACATGCTCGACTTCGCTGGTGCCGATCCCGAACGCGAGCGCGCCGAGCGCCCCGTGCGCGCTGGTGTGACTGTCGCCGCATACCAGCGTGGTGCCGGGAAGCGTGAAGCCGAGCTCCGGGCCGACGACGTGGACGATCCCCTGCTCTGGGGCGAGCGCATCGATATAGGGCACACCGAACTCGGCGACGTTGCCGCGCAGCGCGTCGAGCTGCAGCGCGCTTTCGCGGTCGGCGATCGGCAGCTCGCGCCCGTCCGCGTCTACCCGTGCGGTGGTGGGCAGGTTGTGGTCGGGCACGGCGAGCGTCAGGTCGGGGCGGCGTACCGCACGCTCGGTCGCGCGCAGTCCCTCGAACGCCTGCGGGCTGGTCACTTCATGGACGAGGTGACGGTCGATGTAGACGAGGCACGTCCCGTCCTCGCGCCGCTCGATGACGTGCGCGTCCCAGATCTTCTCGTACAGCGTGCGGGGAACCATTTGCGGGTGCGTTAACGTAGTTGCTCGCCTTCGCCAACCATCGCGGCTAATCGGTGGTCGACGACCATGCTCCTTTCGTCGCGTGCCGAGCGTTCAGAAAAGACGATGAACACGGAACAGCTTCCTTCTTGCATCCAGACCCGGATCGGCGTGTCGTTCGCGTTCGCATTGGGCGCGGGCTGGCTCGCTCTCCACCTGTTCGCGATGTTCGGGTTTCGGTTCGACGATGCGAACTGGCCGGTGGCGGTGCTGATCGCGACGGCGCAGTGCTGGCTGTCGGTGGGCATGTTCATCGTCGCGCACGACGCGATGCACGGCTCGCTCGCGCCCGGGCGTCCGCGCCTCAACGCGCGGGTCGGCGCGGCGGTGTTGATGCTGTACGCGGGCTTCGGTTGGCGGAAGATGCGCGCCGCGCACTTCGCGCACCACCGCGCGCCGGGCAGCGAGGCGGACCCGGACTTCGACGCCGCGCACCCCGCGCGGTTCTGGCCGTGGTACCTGACGTTCCTGCGCCGCTATTTCGGCTGGCGCTCGGCGCTGTTCGTCGGCGGCGTGGTGGCGGCGTATGCGCTGGTCGGCGTACCGCTCCTCAACATCGTCGTGCTGTACGGCCTGCCCGCAATCGCCTCATCGTTGCAGCTGTTCTACTTCGGCACTTATCGCCCGCACCGGCACGACGGGGAGGCGTTTGCCGACCGCCACAACGCGCGCACCGAGACGTTCGGGACGCTTGCCAGCCTCGCCAGCTGCTTCCATTTCGGCTATCACCATGAGCATCACCTGTCGCCGAACGTCCCCTGGTGGGGGCTGCCCGCGCGTCGCCGGGCGCGCGCGACCAACGGACGCTAGTGTATGAGCGCGCTGGAGAAAGGGCTGGTCGTGCTGCTCGCGGTGGCGGGGATGGAGGTGTTCGCCTGGGCGATGCACCGCTACGTCATGCACGGCCTCGGCTGGGCGTGGCACCGCGACCATCACGAGCCGCACGACAACGCGCTGGAGCGCAATGACCTCTACGCGGTGGTGTTCGCCAGCATCGTCATCGCGATGTTCGTGGTCGGGCTGTTCTTCTCGCCGGTGCTGTGGTGGACCGCCGTCGGCGTCACGCTGTACGGCCTGATCTATACGGTGATCCACGACGGCATCGTCCACCAGCGCTGGTTTCGCTGGGTGCCCCGGCGCGGCTATGCCAAGCGGCTGGTGCAGGCGCACAAGCTCCACCACGCCACCGTCGGCAAGGAGGGCGGGGTCAGCTTCGGCTTCGTCTGGGCACCCGACCCCGCGCGGCTAAAGGCGGAGCTGAAGCGCCAGCGGCTGGCGGGCACCGCGCAGGTCCGCGACGCCGCCGTCGACTGACCGCCCGGGCGTTGCGCCCTGTCGGCGCGCGTCCTATCTTTCGGGCGACGACCGGCCGGGAGACCTCATGACCACCTTCGACGATCGGGAACGCGCGTTCGAGAACCTATACGCGCACGACGAGGAGATGGCGTTCCGGGTCGTGGCCAGGCGCAACCGGCTGGTCGGCGGCTGGGCGGCGCGGCAGATGCAGCTGACCCCCGAAGAGACCGACGCCTATTGCCGCGCGGTCGTCCATGCCGAGTTCGAGGAAGCGGGCGACGAGGATGTGGTCCGCAAGGTCCACGCCGACCTGCTCGCCGCTGGTGTCCACATCGACGAGGCGGTCGTCCGCCGCGCGCTCGACGACCATCTGGTCGAGGCCCGCCGCCAGCTGATCGAGGCGCGCTGAGCGATGGCGATGCGCGCCGACGAGATCGAGACGCTGATCCGCGCGGGCATCCCCGACGCCACGATCGAGATCACCGACCTCGCCGGCGATGGCGACCATTACGCCGCGCGCGTCACCAGCGCCACGTTCAGGGGCCTGCCGCGTATCCGCCAGCACCAGGCGGTGTACCGCGCGCTCGGTGGCCGCATGGGCGGCGAGCTTCACGCGCTTCAACTGACCACCGCGCTTCCCGAAGGATAACCAAGATGACCGACGACGCTCACGCCCGGATCGGCGAGATGGTGGCGAAAAGCCCCGTGCTGCTGTTCATGAAGGGAACGCCGCTGTTCCCGCAATGCGGCTTCTCCAGCCGCGCGATCGCCATACTCGAGCATATCGGCGTCGAGTTCGACAGCGTCGACGTGCTCCAGGATCAGGGTGTGCGTCAGGGCATCAAGGCGTTCTCCGACTGGCCCACCATCCCGCAGCTGTATGTGAAGGGTGAGTTCGTCGGCGGGTCGGACATCATGATGGAGATGTACGAAACGGGCGAGCTCGCGCAGCTGGTGCAGGGGACGCGGGCGGCGGAGTAGGGCCGGGTGGGGCGGACCGGCCTTGCGGCGGTCCGCCCAGCTGAAGCGTCAGACGCTCGGCTCAGTGACGGTGATGCAGCCTGCGTGCCAGGGGGCAGCAACGGCGGAAAAGCTGGCCTGAAGTGGTTAACGTATTCAAAGACCGGCCACGCCTTGTAAGCCACGCCGACAGTTTCCGCGACCAAGGACTCTCCAGCTTGCGCCTGGTACCGCGAGCGATCATCGCGTTGCGATGACCGCGCCCCCGACCGGCCTTCCAATCCCACTTGAGGCGCTTGTCACTCGCGTGCTCGCTCCGAACCCGTCGCCCTACACGCATACCGGCACGCAGACGCATCTGGTCGGGACCAGCGACCTAGCGATGATCGACCCCGGCCCGGACTCGCCCGGACACCTGACCGCGCTGCTCGCCGCCATCGCGGGTCGCCCGGTGCGCGCGATCCTCGTCACGCACCATCACCGCGATCACAGCCCGCTCTCGCGCGCGCTCCGCGACGCCACCGGCGCGCCAATCGTCGGGGCCGCGCCGGTTGTGCGGAGTGACGGCAACGCGGACGCGGCGTTCGACGCCGACTACGCGCCCGACCAGGTGCTTGCCGAAGGCGATGCGGTGGCGGGCGAGGGTTGGACGTTGCGCGCGCTCGCCACCCCCGGCCACACCAGCAACCACCTGTGCTTCGCGTTGCCCGAGACCGGCGCGCTGTTCTCGGGCGATCATGTCATGGGCTGGTCGACCAGCATCGTCTCGCCGCCGGACGGCGACATGGGCGACTACATCGCCAGTCTCGAGAAGCTGCAAGCTCGCGATGACCGCGTATACTATTCCGGCCATGGCGAGGCGGTCGACAATCCGCGTCGGCTGGTACGCGGCATGATCGGGCACCGCCGCCAGCGCGAGGCGCAGCTGGTGCGGCTACTGCGCGACGGCGCGACAACGCTGCCCGCGCTCACCGCCCGCGCCTATGCGGGAATCGACCCGCGCCTGCTTCCTGCGGCCGAACGATCGGTACTGGCGCACCTCATCGACCTCGAACGGCGCGGGTTGACGCGGCAGCAGGGGATGTACGGGTGGGCGCTGGCCTGACTATAGGCCGCGTTCCTTCGCCCATCCCGCCTGACGGCTTGGCGGACCGGCTTTGTTCCGCCATACAGCCCCCATGTCCGATCTGTTCGCCAGCCCCGGCAAGCCCGTCCCGAGCAAAGGCGAAGCGTCCGACACCAGCTATGATGCTTCATCGATCGAGGTGCTGGAGGGGCTGGAGCCCGTGCGCCGCCGCCCGGGCATGTATGTCGGCGGCACCGATGAGCGCGCGCTGCATCATCTCGCCGCCGAAGTGCTCGACAATGCGATGGACGAGGCGGTCGCGGGCCATGCGACGCGGATCGAGATGGAGCTGGCGGCGGGCGACCGCCTGACCGTCACCGACAACGGGCGCGGCATCCCGATCGACCCGCATCCGAAGTTCCCGGATAAGAGCGCGCTGGAGGTGATCCTGTCGACGCTCCATTCTGGTGGCAAGTTCGCGGGCAAGGCATATGCGACCAGCGGTGGACTGCATGGCGTCGGCGTCAGCGTCGTCAACGCGCTGTCCTCCGACACGGTGGTCGAGGTCGCGCGCAACCGCCAGCTTTACCGCCAGCGGTTCAGCCGCGGGCAGACGCTCGGGCCGCTCGAACTGCTCGGTAACGCGCCCAACCGGCGCGGGACCAGCGTCAGCTTCGTGCCCGACGCCGAGATTTTCGGCCCCGAGCTCAAGTTCAAGCCCAGGCGGCTCTACACGCTCGCGCGATCCAAGGCGTATCTGTTCGCCGGGGTGGAGATCAGGTGGCGGTGCGCGCCAGACCTCCTCATCGACGACACACCCGCCGAAGCGGTGTTCCAGTTCCCGGGCGGTCTCGCCGATCATCTCCGCGAACAGGTCGGCGCGCGCGAATGCGCGACCGCCGACTTCTTCGCCGGGCGGCAGGACTTCCCGGGCGAGCAGGGCCGCGTCGAATGGGCGGTCGCCTGGCCGTTGTGGAGCGACGGCAGCTATAGCTGGTACTGCAACACCATCCCGACCCCCGATGGCGGCACGCATGAGCAGGGCTTGCGGCAGGCGCTGGTGCGCGGGCTTCGCGGGTTCGGCGAGCTGGTCGGCAACAAGCGCGCACGCGACCTGACCGCCGACGACGTGACGTTGGGTGCCGAGCTGATGCTGTCCGTCTTCATCCGCGAGCCGCAGTTCCAGAGCCAGACCAAGGACCGGCTGACCTCGCCCGAAGCGGCGGGCCTGGTCGAGAAAGCAGTGCGCGACCATTTCGACCATTGGCTCGGGCACAACACTGAGCGCGGCAAGGCGCTGCTCGGCTATGTGCTGGAGCGGATGGACGACCGTCTGCGCCGCAAGGCGGAGCGCGAGGTCAAGCGCAAGACCGCGACCGGCGCGCGCAAGCTGCGCCTCCCCGGCAAGCTCACCGACTGTTCCGCCAACGACCCGAAGGGGACCGAGCTGTTCATCGTCGAGGGCGACTCGGCGGGCGGCTCGGCCAAGCAAGCGCGCGACAGGAAGACGCAGGCGATCCTGCCGATCCGGGGCAAGATCCTCAACGTCGCGTCGGCCACCTCGGCCAAGATCCTCGCCAATCAGGAGATCGCCGACCTGGTGCTCGCGCTGGGGTGCGGCACCCGCAAGGACTGCCTGCCCGACAATCTGCGCTACGAGCGGGTGGTCATCATGACCGACGCCGACGTCGACGGCGCGCACATCGCGACGTTGCTGATGACCTTCTTCTTCCAGGAGATGCCCGAGCTGGTCCGGCGCGGCCACCTCCACCTCGCGCAGCCGCCGCTGTACCGGCTGACGGTCGGCGCAAAGTCGCTTTACGCGCGCGACGACGCGCACCGCGCCGAGCTGGAGCGGACCGCGTTCCGGGGCAAGAAGGTGGAGGTCGCTCGGTTCAAGGGGCTCGGCGAGATGAACCCGATGCAGTTGCGCGACACGACGATGGACCCGGCCAAGCGCGCGATGATCCGCATCACCCTGCCCCAGGAATATGAGGAGCGCGCGGGCGTGAAGGACTTGGTCGACCGGCTGATGGGCAACAACCCCGCGCACCGCTTCGCGTTCATCCAGGAGAACGCGGCGAGGGTGGCGGAGGAGGCGATCGACGCGTGAGGCGTTGACTAGATACTGTCGGTTACGCATTATCTCTAGCGCGTGTGGGAGGCCCCGTTGATGTCGCGCAGTTGGATGGTCGTTCCAGTCCTCGCGCTGGCGGCTTGTGGCTCTGCGCCGGAGAGCTCCGCCGCCGTTGAGAACTCGACGCCTGCTAGCAAGGCTGGTGAAATGACGCGGGCTGCTTCGCTTCCCGCCGATGTGGTTGCCTTTCGTCAGCGCCGCGACGAGTGCGATCACTTTCGCGGCGAGGAGCCATATGACGCGAAGCGTGCCGCCTTCCTCCGTGCCGCGCTCGCGCGAACCTGCAAGGGCACAGACGTCCAACTGGCTGCGTTACGAAAGCGATACGCGAGAAAACCGGCGGCGTTGCG
>CAXSEO010000037.1:0-10071 GCA_964235525.1 uncultured Sphingomonas sp.
CGGCGAGGGATAGATGGCCATGCTCCCCTCCCGCCGCGCGCGCGGGCGCAGCGCGCCGATGGCGGATATCAACGTCACGCCGCTGGTCGATGTGATGCTGGTGCTGCTGATCATCTTCATGGTCACCGCGCCGCTGCTGACGGCGGGGGTGCCGGTGAACCTGCCCGACAGCCGCGCCAAGCCGCTCGACCAGGATCGTCAGCCGGTCGCGATCTCTATCGACGAGCGCGGGCGCATCTTCATCGACAAGGATGAGGTGGCAGAGGCCGACCTGCCCGCGCGCCTCGCCGCGATCGCCGCGCGCACACCGCCGGGCGGGCAGCCGATTCCCGTGTCGTTCCGCGGCGATCAGGCGATTGGCTATGGACAGGCGTTGCGGGTGTTGGGCGAACTCAACCGCGCGGGGCTGAACCGGCTGTCGCTCGTGACCAGGGCGGATACGCAGCGGTGACGCGCGGCTGATGGACCGGACGGAGAAGGTCGGGCTCGCGGTCGCGGGGGCGGGACATCTCGCGCTGCTCGCCGCGCTGGCGCTCGGTTTCGCGGCCGCGCCCAACCCGGAGAAGCTCAAACCGCAGCCGATCGAGGTCAGCCTCGCGCCCGAGATCGCGCCCGTGCAGAGCGCGCCCCCCGCGCCGGAGCCGCCGAGCGCCTCCGTCGCGCCCGACGTCGGCGCGCCCGAGGACGCCGCCCCGCCCGAGGTCGCGCCCTTGCCAGCGCCGGAACCCAAGCCGTCGCCCGCGCCCAAGCCGGAGCCCTCACCCAAGCCGAGCGCCGAGCCCAAGCCCGCGCCGAAACCGTTCCCCAAACCCGCGCCCAAGCCTTCGCCTGCCGCGAAGCCGAAACCCAAGCCAGCGGAGCCTGCGGTCGAGGAGGCGAAGCCTGCGCCTCGCAAGTCCGCGAAGCCCGCGCCTGACAAGGCAACCCCCGCCAAGACCGTGCTCACCAAGCCCGCCACCACTGCCAAGCCGGACGCGGCGAAGGGAAGCGGCTCCACTCCGACCGCCACCACCGCGCGCCTGCGCGGCTCGCATCTCGGCTCGGACTTCCTCAAGGGCCTGTCCGCCGACGCGCCCGCCACCGCCAAGCCCTCCGCCGCCGCGCCGGGCGCGACGATGAACGCCAAGGCGACCGCCGATATCGGCTCCGCGATCCTGCGCCAGGTGCAGCCCTGCGCCAACCGGCAGGTGACGCCCGGGCCGGGCGCGGAGCGTATCCGCGTGGCGATCAACCTCAAGCTCAACCGCGACGGATCGCTTGCCGCGCCGCCGCGCGTGGTGAACCATAGTGGCGTTGATGACGACAACAGCCGCTATCTCGACCGCGTCGACGACCTCGCGGTCGCGACCTTCACCGGCTGCGCGCCGCTGAAGGGCCTCCCGGCCGAGTTGTATGACGTTCAGAATGGATGGCGCAACTTCACCCTCCGCTACAAGCTGCCCGGCTAAGGACCCGCATGATCCGCTTCCTGACTTTGCTGCTCTTGCTCGGCGCGGCGCCACAGCAGAGCGCGGCACCGCCCGCGACACCGGCGCAAACCGCGCCGCCCGCTCCCGCGCCGCCGCAGGACGGGGGCGGGCTGGTCGTCGACGTGGAGGGCGGCATTTCCGCGCCGCTGCCGATCGCGATCCCGGTCATGCCCACCGCCGCCGTCGTCGAGACGCGCGCGGGGAGCACGGACGCGCTGGGTCGCCAGCTGTCGAAGGTGATCACCGACGACCTGCGCAGGTCGGGGCTGTTCACCCCGCTGTCGCCCGACCGGCTCCGCCCGGTGACGATCCCCGAGGTGACCAGCCCGGCCTATGACAGCTGGAGTGCGACGGGCGCGCAGGCACTGGTGCAGGGCTATGTCAAGGCGAACGGCGACGGGTCGCTGACCGTCGGCTGCTACCTCTATGACGTGTCAACCAAGGTCGAGCTGGCGCGCAAGGGCTTCGTGGTCGGCCCGGCGGACTGGCGGCGCGCGGGGCACCAGTGCGCGGATGCGGTCTATCAGCGGTTGACCGGCGAGGGACCGTATTTCGACAGCCGCATCGCCTATGTCTCGGAGACCGGCCCCAAGGCGCACCGCACCAAGCGGCTGGCGATCATGGACCAGGACGGCGCCAACCACCGCTTCCTGACCAACGGCCAGTCGATCGTGCTGACGCCGCGCTTCGCGCCGAACCAGCAGTCGATCGTGTTCATGAGCTATGAGGGCGACCGGCCCGCCATCTACACGTTCGATCTGGGCGCGGGGCGCGCGCCCCGGCGGCTGGTGTCGGGCGCGAGCCTCACCTTCGCGCCGCGCTTCTCTCCCGACGGCCGGTGGATCCTGTTCTCGATGGCGCAGGCGGGGAACACCGACCTGTACCGCGTGTCGGCGAGCGGGGGCGCGCCGCAGCGGCTGACCACGGCACCTGGCATCGACACGGGCGGCAGCTACTCGCCCGACGGATCAAAGATCGTGTTCGAGAGCGACCGCTCCGGCGGGCAGCAACTCTACGTGATGAACGCGGACGGGTCGGACCAGCAGCGGATCAGCTTCGGCGGCGGGCGCTACGCCACCCCGGTGTGGAGCCCGCGCGGCGACCTGATCGCGTTCACCAAGCTGGGAGCTGCGTTTCGCATCGGCGTGATGAGCCCGAGCGGCGGGGGCGAGAAGCTGCTCACCAATGCGTGGCAGGACGAGGGGCCGAGCTGGTCCCCCAACGGCCGCGTGATCGTGTTCTTCCGCGCGCACGAGGGCGGGCGCGGGGACACGGACCTGTGGTCGGTGGACCTTACGGGGGTGAACGAGCGCAAGCTGCCGACCCCGCTCGACGGGTCCGACCCGGCCTGGGGGCCGTTGCGGGGGTGATGAGCCTATGTCACCCCCCATCCGTCACCCCGGACTTGTTTCGGGGTCCAACCGCCCGCGCGTGCTTACGCTAGCGCACGTCCGCACACCGTGGGACCCCGGCACGAGGCCGGGGTTACGGGAGAGGACAGTAGAGGAGTAGTCCTATGACCAAGCCGTCAATCCTGCTCGCCGCCCTGGCGCTGGTCGCCATTACGGGCTGCGCGAGGAAGCGCCCCGCCGAGCTGCCGCCCGCACCGGGTGCGGCTCCCGACGACAGCGGGCGCGGCGCGGGTTCCGCCAACGGGGCCGATGGCGGCGTCAGGGGCACCGCCATCCCCGGCTCGGCGGCGGACTTCCGGCAGTCGGTGCAGTCGGACACCGTCCATTTCTCGGTCGACCAATATGACATCGATCCCGAAGCGCGCGCGATCCTCGACGCGCAGGTGGCGTGGCTGCAACGCTACCCCAATGTCCGCGTCACCCTCGAAGGCCATTGCGACGAGCGCGGCACCCGCGAGTACAACCTCGCGCTCGGCGACCGGCGCGCCAACGCCGCCAAGAACTACCTCGCCGAGCGCGGGGTCGCGGCATCGCGGATCAGCACGATCAGCTACGGCAAGGAACGCCCGGTCGCGCTCGGGAGCGACGAGGCGAGCTGGGCGCAGAACCGCCGCGCGGTGACGGTGGTGGTGGAGCGGTAACTTACTCCCTCTCCCCTTTTGGGAGAGGGTAGGGGAGAGGGGGAGCAGGGTACGCTCTGCCGGGCAGGCGTGGTGGACGCGGCAGCGGCACTCGCCCGGCACCGCGAGCGGCTATCTGATGCTGCTGGTGATGCTCGGCGCGGTGCTGGTCGAGCTGGCGGACCTCGCCATCTTCGCCCGGGTCGACGCGCTGGCCGGCGGCGCAATATTCATCGCCTGCGTCGTTGTGTTCGTGTTCATCGTTCCCGGCTTTTACATGCTCCAGCCCAACCAGGTCGCGGCGATCACGCTGTTCGGCAGCTACAAGGACTCGGACCGCGCGACGGGCCTGCGTTGGGTGCTGCCGTGGCTGACGCGGCGCAAGCTGGCGGTGCGCGCGAACAACATCATCTCCGACCGGATCAAGGTCAACGACCTGCGCGGCAACCCGATCGAGATCGCGGCGCAGGTGGTGTGGCGGGTGACCGACACCGCGCAGGCGCTGTTCGACGTCGACGATTACCGCGCGTTCGTGATGGTGCAGATCGAGGCGGCGGTGCGGACGATCGGCTCACGCTATCCGTATGACGACTATACGCATCAGGAGGTGACGCTGCGCGGCGCGCATGATCAGGTCGGCACCGAGCTGCGCGCCGAACTGACGGCGCGGCTCCGCGTGGCGGGGATCACCGTCGACGAATGCGGCTTCACCCACCTCGCCTATGCACCCGAGATCGCGGGCGCGATGCTGCGGCGGCAACAGGCGGCGGCCGTGGTGGCCGCGCGAGCGACGCTGGTCGAGGGCGCGGTCGGCATGGTCGAGATGGCGCTCAACCTGCTGTCCGCGAAGAACGTGGTCGAGCTCGACGACGAGCGGCGCGCGGCGATGGTCAGCAACCTGATGGTCGTGCTGTGCGGCGAGCGCGACACCCAACCCGTCGTCAACGCGGGCACATTGTACCAGTAGGTGAGCTCGCCGCCCAAGAAGGCGTTCCCGCTCCGGCTCGACCCCGCTTTGTACGCTTCGGTGGAGCGCGCGGCAGCGGGCGACCTTCGCAGCATCAACGCCGAGATCGAGTTCCTGCTGCGCGAGGCGCTGGCGCGGCGGGGGGTGAAGCTGGATGCGCCGGTCCCGACGCGGCGGGGACGACCGCCAAAGGAGATCAACGATGAATGACAAGGATGTCTGGTTCGAGCCGAAGCGCTTCGGCTATGGCTCTGGGCTGCCGACGCGGTGGCAGGGATGGGCGCTGACTGCGGGTGTGATCGGCATAGGCTTCGCGCTGGGCTCGATGCACAATCGGCGGGTAGGGATTTCGCTTCTGCTCCTCGACATCGGTGTTTTCTGCATCATTTCCGCCCGGCATACGCGCGGCGGGTGGCGTTGGCGTTCGGGAGGTGATGCCTAACCCAAGGCCGCATCCAGCTCCTTCGCCAGCCGCAGCCCGCCGCGCTTCACCTCCAGCCGGGCGGGCGCAATCCAAGCCTCGATCGTTGCCTCGCTGATCGCAATGTGCGGCGGCGTCAGCTGGCACGGATCGACGCCGAGCGCACCCGCATAGACCGTATCGTGCGCGACCGCCCACGACTCGCGGCTCCAGTCCGCGACCGTGCCCGCTGCCAGCGCGCGGGTGGTCGCTCGCGGGTAGCGGCGGATCAGCGACGGCCCGCTGGTGATCGCGCGCTCGGCGAGCAGGCCGTCCCAGACCGAGTGTAGGTTCAGCTTCGGCGGGGCGTAGATGCCGTAGCTGACCAGCACATCGTTGCCGCCCTTGTCCGCTTTCTCGCCCGTGGAGCGGCTGGTGCAGGTCGCCGACGAAATGCAGCAGGAAGGCGAGCGCCTGCACCCGCTCGGCGGGCACGGTGCGGCGCGAGCGGAGCAGCGCCACGTCGCGCTCGATCTGCGCGGACACGCAATTGCCGTCCTTACAGGCGGGGAGCGGGTCGTACGGTTGACAGATCTCCACGTCCTGGAAATGCCACGCATAGGCATAACCGAATCGCGGCTTGCCGCTCGCGTCCTTTAGCGGCTTGACGCAGTCCGCCCACACCGCCGCCTCCTCGGGCGTCCGCGCCGGGCATTCGGGCGTGCCGAGCAAGGCGGAGGTGGCGAGGATGCGCCGCACCGCCGCGCGGGTGCGGGGCGTGACGTTGACCATTGCGATCGCCGCGATCGTGCGGTGGCCGTATTCCCAGTACGCGCTCGCCGGGCTGGTCAGGAGCAGCGCGGCGAACAGGGCGAGGAGGCGCGTCATCGCGAGCGCGCTTACGCCTCGCCCTCGTCGCCGTACAGCGCGACCCGCTCCGCGCCGCTCGCTGAGCGCATCGCGCGGTTCATGCCGGGCGTGGTGAAGGCCCACGCGCCCTGGCCCTCTCTCGGTACGACGATGACGCCGCCGGTGCCCCCGATCCCCTGCACCTCCGCCAGCACCGCGCGCGCCGCCGCGTCGGGCGCTTCGCCGAGGTGGCGTATCCGCGCGGCGAGGGCGTGCGCGGCACCGACGCGCAGGAATTGCTCGCCCGAGCCGGTGCACGACACCGCCCCCGTGCCGTCCGCCCAGGTGCCCGCGCCAAGGACGGGCGTATCGCCGACCCGGCCCCAGCGCTTGCCCGTCACCCCGCCGGTCGAGGTCGCCGCCGCGAGCTGGCCCCGCGTGTCGCGCGCGACCGCGCCGACGGTGCCGTACTTCATGTCGACGTCGTAGGCGTCCGCGTCGCGCGCGAGCAGCTCGGTGAGGTGGCGGCGGCGCTCGGGGGTGACGAACCAATCGGGGTCGACCTGTTCGAGCTCCGCCCGAAGCGCGAACGCGTCCGCACCGGGTGCGGCGAGGAACACATGGCGACCCTCCGCCATCACCGCCCGCGCAAGGCTGACCGGGTGGCGTGTCCGCGTCACGCCCGCCACCGCGCCAGCGTTGCGGGTCGCGCCGTCCATGATCGCCGCGTCGAGCGCGACCGCGCCCTCCGCGGTCAGCGCCGCCCCGCGCCCGGCGTTAAAGGTTGGGTCGTCCTCCATCACCCGCACGGCGGCCTCCACCGCATCGACCGCCGCGCCGCCGCCCGCCAGCACCGCGCTCCCCGCATCGAGCGCCGCGCGCAGCCCGGCCCGGGTGGCGGCATCCGCCTCCGCCGAAACTAGCTCCCGCGTAATCCGCCCCGCGCCGCCGTGGATGAGGAGAGTCCAGTCGCTGTTCATGGCCTGCGCTCTAGGTTCAGACGGCTCGCCACGCTATAAGCGACGCGACCGCAAGAGGATTCTCCATGTCCATCCGTCCCTGGCGCGATATCGCGCGTCGTCCGTCCCGGCAGATCATGGTCGGCAACGTGCCCGTCGGCGGCGACGCGCCCGTCACCGTGCAGACGATGACCAACACCCCCACCGACGACGCGCGCGCCACCATCGACCAGATCAGGCGCTGCGAGGAGGCGGGGGCGGACATCATCCGCGTGAGCTGCCCCGACGTCGCCTCGACCACCGCGCTCCGCCAGATCACTCGCGCGGCGCGCGTGCCGATCGTCGCGGACATCCACTTCCACTACAAGCGCGCGCTGGAGGCGGCGGACGCAGGGGCGGCGTGCCTGCGCATCAATCCGGGCAATATCGGCTCGTCCGACCGGGTGCGCGAGGTGGTCAACGCCGCCAAGGCGAACGGCTGCGCGATCCGCATCGGGGTCAACGCGGGGAGCCTCGAAAAGGACCTGCTCGAGAAGTATGGCGAGCCGTGCCCGGAGGCGCTGGTCGAGTCGGCCCTCGACCATATCAAGCTGCTCCAGGACCATGACTTCCACGAGTTCAAGGTGGCGGTGAAGGCGTCGGACGTGTTCCTCGCGGTCGCCGCCTATCAACAGCTCGCCGAAGCGGTCGATTGCCCGCTGCATCTCGGCATTACCGAGGCGGGCGGGCTGATCGGCGGGACGGTGAAAAGCTCGATCGGGATCGGCTCCTTGCTGTGGTTCGGGATCGGCGACACCATCCGCGTCTCGCTCTCCGCCGAGCCGGAGGAGGAGGTGCGCGTCGGGTTCGAGATCCTCAAGGCGCTCGGCATCCGCAACCGGGGGGTGCGCGTGGTGTCGTGCCCGAGTTGCGCGCGGCAGGGGTTCGACGTGATCCGCACCGTGCAGAAGCTGGAGGAGCGGCTCCAGCACATCCGCACGCCGATGAGCCTGTCGGTGCTCGGCTGCGTGGTGAACGGCCCGGGCGAGGCGCGCGAGACCGATATCGGCATTACCGGCGGCGGCGCGGGCAAGCACATGGTGTACCTGTCGGGCGTCACCGACCATCATGTCGAGGACGCCGACATGGTCGAGCACATCGTCCGGCTGGTCGAGGCCAAGGCGGCGGAGATTGACGCGCGCGAGCTGGCGCTGGAGGGGGCCGCGCTGGAAGCGGGCGCGATCGCGGCGGAGTAGGTCGCGGGCCAAAGAGACGGGGGAAGAAGGCGATGACGGGTCGGTGGGTGCTGGTGCTTGGCGCGTTGCTGACGGCGGCCTTGCCAGCGGGTGCGGCGCATGCGGCGTGCAAGGTCGCCCGGTTCGCCGAGCTGCCCGTGACGATGCGCGGCCTCCGCCCGATCGTCACGGCGCAGATCAACGGGCACCCGGCGCCATTCCTGCTCGACAGCGGCGCGGGCTATAGCAACATGGCGCCCGCGGTCGCGGCGGGGCTGGGCTTGTCCCGCCAGGACCTGCCCGGCTTCCGGGTCAGCGGCGTCGGCGGCAGCGTCAGCGCTGGTGTGACCACGGTGAAGCGGTTCACGCTGGCGGGGCAGACGATCCCGAACGTCCAGTTCGTGGTCGGCGGGTCCGAGGTCGGCGCGACCGGGCTGCTGGGGCAGAACATCCTCGGATTGGCGGATGTCGAATACGACCTGCCCGAGGGTGCGGTCCGGCTGTTCAAGGCGGACGGGTGCAGCAAGCTCGCCATGGCGTATTGGACGAACGGCAAGCCGTTTTTCCAGATCGATATCGAGTCGCTCGAGATGGCGCGGCACCATACCGTCGGCATCCTCGAGCTCGACGGCGCGAAAGTTCACGCCGTGTTCGATACCGGCGCGACCAGCACCGTGCTGTCGCTGCGCGCCGCCGCGCGCGCGGGTGTGCATCCCGGTGACCCCGGCGTGGAGCGCGCCGGGTGGGACTTCGGCGTGGGCAGCAAGCCCGTTCAAGGCTATGTCGCGCGCTTCAAGCTGCTGCGGATCGGCAACGAAGAGCTCCACAACGTCCGGCTGCGCATGGCCGACCTCGGTGACAATTTCGACATGCTGCTCGGCGCGGACTATTTCGTCTCGCATCGGTTGTACGTCTCGAACGCGCAGCGGCGCATCTACTTCACCTATACCGGCGGTCGCCTGTTCGACACCGGCGCGCATGTCGACGCGGACAGCACGGCCGTGGCGCTGAGCGGCGGCGCGACGGGCGAGCCGACCGATGCCGAAGGGTTCAGCCGCCGTGGCGCGATGCGGCAAACGCAGCGCGACCTGCCGCACGCGATCGAGGATTATGCGCGGGCGGTACAGCTCGCGCCTACCGAGCCGCGCTACGTGCTCCAGCGCGCCTATGCTTATCTCGTCGTTCGCAAGCCCGCGCTCGCGGGGGAGGATATCGACACCGCGATCAGGCTGGAGCCGGGCAACCTTCCCGCGCACCTGCTCCGCGCGCAGGTGCGGCTGCGCGCGGGCGACCATGCCGGGTCGCTGGCGGACCTCGACACGGTCGCCGCCGCGCTGCCGCGTACCAACACCGAGCGGCTGGCGCTGGGGCAGCTTTATTCGGCGAACGACGCGTTCGACCGCGCGATCGAGCAGTTCGGCGACTGGCTCGACACGCATCCGGGCGACGCGGGGCGCGGGGCGGCGCTGAACGGGCGCTGCTGGGCGCGCGCGCTGGCGGGGAAGGACCTCCCAAAGGCGCGCGCCGATTGCGACGCCGCCGTGCGTACGGTGCCAGGCAATGCGAGCTATCTGGACAGCCGCGGAGTAGCGAACCTGCGGCTCGGCGACGACGACCGCGCGATCGCGGACTTCTCCGCCGCGCTCGCGCTCGCGCCGCGCATGGCCTGGTCGCTCTACGGGCGCGGACTGGCCGAGCGGCACAAGGGAATGGAGGCAAAGGCGACTACGGACATCGCCGCCGCGGTCACGGTCGCCCCCGACATCGCCGAGCGCGCGGCGCACTATGGCGTGAAGTAACGCGGCGTTCGAGCTAAATAAGGGCAGTCTTGGTTAGCTCCGATCAGCTCCTCCCCCGCAAGGGGGAGGGGGACCATTGCGAAGCAATGGTGGAAGGGGAGGGCTGGCGAACGCCTGAGCGGTCCTCCCCCTCTGTCGCGCCGACCGGCGCGCCACCTCCCCCTTGCGGGGGAGGAGCTTTTACCTGCTCAGAAGATAGTCTAGCCGAGGCCCATGAGCAGCGTCGCGGTCGAGGGCCTGTCCAAACATTTCGGCGCGGCGACCGTGCTCCAGCCGACCGACCTGTCCATCGAGGCGGGCGAGTTCGTGGTGATCGTCGGCCCGTCCGGCTGCGGCAAGTCGACGCTGCTGCGGCTGATCGCCGGGCTGGAGACGCCGAGCT
>CAXSEO010000038.1:0-9927 GCA_964235525.1 uncultured Sphingomonas sp.
ACATCGCCGCCCGCGAGCGCGCCAAACGCCACTGCCGAGCCGAGCCCGTCGCGGTTCGCCGTTCCTCTTCATCGGCGATCACGCCGGCAATGTCATCCCTTCTCGCCTCGGATCGCTCGGACTGCCGGAAACGGACCTGCGACGACATATCGCGTGGGATATCGGCATCGACGGGCTCGGTACGAGGCTGGCCGAGGCGCTTGACGCAACATTCATTCGACAGACTTATTCTCGGCTCGTCATCGATTGCAACAGGCGGCCCGATGCGGTCGATGCGATCGCGCCGGTCAGCGACGGCACACCGGTGCCGGGAAACGCCGCCCTGCCAGACTCCGCCCGCGCCACGCGCATCGACGAGATCCACGAGCCCTACCACCGGGCGATCGCCGCGAAGATCGAGCGGCGAGTCTCAGCGGGTAGCACGCCGATCCTGATCGCGCTGCACAGCTTCACCCCCGCGCTGGCAGGCAGCCTGCCCCGGCCCTGGCACGTCGGGGTGCTGCACGATCGGGGGGCGTCCGGGTTCGCGCGATTGCTCCTCGACGAGCTTCGCCGCGATCGTTCGCTCGTGGTCGGCGACAATGAGCCGTACCGGATGGACACGATCGACTACACCGTCCCTCGACATTGCTATGTGGCGCAGTTGCCTTATGCCGAGCTGGAGATTCGCCAGGATCTCATCGGAGGTGGCGACGGACAGCAGAGCTGGGCGACTCTGCTGGGGAGGGCGCTGACCCGGGTGCGGGCAGGTTCGGCCTGAGCGGGCGCGGAGTTCTGTCGCGGTCTGTAAGCTAAGCACGAGGCATCTGATGTCCCCCGACCCGATCCACCGTCGTCCTCCGAACCATGCCCGCGCGGGCGCTTGCTATGTCGATGCGGCTGAGCGGGAAGGGTCGTGACCGACGACGCCGCCATGAGCGCGCCGCGGCCGATCGCGGGCATGCTCGCCGGGCTTGGTGCAGGCCTGGTCGCCGCCATGGCGATGAATGGCTTCCAGAGGTGGATTTGGGCTCCGTCCCCGACCGGCTCGCGCGAGGAGCCTGCGACGGTGGCGGCGGCGCGCAGGGTGGCCGCGTTCGTCACCGTGGAGTCGCTTCCTCCCGATCGGGCCGAGATAGCGGGCGGACTGATGCATTACGGGCTCGGCGCGGTGCTCGGGGTCGGTTACGGACTTGCCGCCGAGTACCGGCCGCGCGTGACACGCGGGCTGGGATTGCCGTTCGGGACGGTGGTGGCGATCGTCCTGGATGAGGCGGCGGTGCCCGCATTGGGCCTGGCCAGGCCGTTCTGGCGCTACCCCGCCGGCACTCATCTGTATTCGCTGGTGTCGCACCTCGTATTCGGTGCCGTGACCGACGGCACTCGCAGGATCGTCCTGCGGTTGGTTCGCGCCTGACGATCAGGCCAGGGTCGGGCTGCGACGGCGCGCCATGAGTATTTCACCGGCCAGAGGGTACGGCCGCGGGCGCTGGCGACATGCTGCCTGGACCGGATCAAGAATGTGCTCGCCGTACTCGGCGCTCATTCAGTGGAACGGACGCACGATCCCGACGCGGATCGTATCCCCGGGCTTGAGCGCGAGTTCGGACGCGGGCTTGAAGGCAGGCAGCGCGCGGAACTTCTCCGGTTCGAGATCCATCAGCGCGACATACTAGCCGAGAAGGGCGACGGCGTCGGTCGGGACCACGACGTCGCGAGTGCCCATGCCGAACCGGCTGAGCAAGTCGCCGGTCTCCACGACGAGCTCCATATCGCCGTCTGCACGCCGGACCACGCCCTTCACCCAACCCAGCAGATGCTGCGACTCCATTGACACGATCAGGCTTCGCCCGCGCAGGTCGCCCACGCGCACCGGTTGCGGGAAGCGTATCTCGGCGCGTGGGTCCTTGGGCGCATCCTTGCCGCCTCCCTTGGCGTCTTGCTGCATGGGTGCAGGCTTCGCGGCGGGCTTGACCGGCTTGTTCTGCGCGAAGGCGACACTTCCGCCAAGCGCGAGCAATCTCGACATCGCCTACCTCGCGCGTCCGGGGCAGGACGAGATCCAGCTCGACCTCATCCATGACTATCGTACCAACGTCGAGTTGTACGACGCCTGGCACGATTACTTCCGCGCGCACCGGCCGCCGCTGCTGGCCGTTTGGGGACGCAACGATGGCTTCTTCCTGCCGACCGGTGCGGAGGCGTTCCGCCGCGACCTGCCCGAGGCGGAGATCGAGTTCTACGATGCGGGACACTTCGCGCTGGAGACGCACGCGGCCGCCATCGGCGAGCGGATCGTCGAGTTCATGGCCGGGCGGGTCACGTGAAGGCGACAGGACGCCGCTGCGACTCACTCGCGAGTCGGCCGGCGATGACGAACGTGGGCCTGACATCTCCTGTCGTGGACCGAACGAACCGCGACCGCCCGCACGAGATCGCCAACGCGTGCCGAACTGCGCGACTGGAGCCGAGGTCGCGGCGCGAGGGCGAGTGTGGCGAGACATCCGGGATCCGGCGTCCACCTCCGCAGGCGCATGATGGAAGGGCAGGAAAGGCATGATCCATTCCGACCCCAACGCGGCGTCGGCGCGACGCACGGTCGTCGACCTGAGTTCGACCGGCGTGGTCGGCGGCGACTCGAGCATGTCCGCCGGCGTGATCGACGGTCGGATGCAAGCGGCGTATCCGTTCGGCGCGGGAGATGACGACGGGCCGCATGTCGCGGCCGAGACCTGGCACGCTTCCCTCGCCGGCACCGTGACCACGGTGGAAACGCCGGACTGGCTGCCATGGAAGGTCGTCCGGCTCTCGGACACGCCGGAGGAAATGCGTCAGCCGTCCCTGCTCGACGACATCATCTGCCTTCACGAGGGTGGGGCGAAGGAGGTGCAGCGAGTGCGCGCGCTGCGCCGGACGACCCACGATGTGGCCAGCGGAGCGCTGACGGTGATGCCGCGTGGCCACACCGCGCAGTGGCGGACCCGCGGCCCGATTGCGTACGCCCATGTCGTGCTCTCGCCCGGGGCACTCGATGGGGCGGTCACGTCCGAGTTCGGCAGAGCGCGCGACCAGCTCGACCTGCGGGACGATGTGGGGGTGGCGGACCCGCTGCTCGAGCGCCTGGTCGCCGAGCTGGTCGACGCCTCGTCGGCAGGAGCGGAGCGAATGCGGCTCTATCGGGAAGCGCTGTTCACCGCGACCGTGCTGCGGCTGTTCACTCGCTGCGGCGATGGAGGCGGACCTGCTGGCGGGCGACCCGACCCGGCAATGGCGCGCGGTGGCCTTCCCGGATGGCGGCTGCGCTTCGAAGCCCGGCAGGTCCGCTTCAACGCCGTCGTGATTTACCTTCAGCCCGAGCCGTTTTGCCGACCTGTGCTCGCAGCCCCGCGTCGAGCGCGCGACGCGCCCAATGGGCCATCAGGTCCGGGTCGTCGAACGCTTCGTGCGGGATGGACCAATAGGGCATCAACACCGCACCGCGGTGCCCGTCATAGGTCCACTGCGTCGCGCCGGCGGCCGCGAACTCCGGCGCGCTGACCAGGTCGGCCTTGAGACGCAACTCGTCTTCGTACTCGATCGCGACGATCACTCCTTCGACATAAACGCCTTTGCCGCTGAACATGCGCCGGATGGTCACCGGGCCGAGCGCGGCGAACAATTCCGCGATGTCGTCCTCGCTCATGGTCGTTCCCCGACGCCATCTATCGGCATCGGTGACTTGTGCGTCGAAGCCGGACTCATTCGGGAAACGACCTCATGGCCATGTCGATGGACGCATATAGTTCCTCCCGCCCCGCGCCAGACTGTGCCTCGATCGCAAGGCCACCCGCCAGGGTTACGACGAAGCGAGCCATCGTTACGGGATCGAAGCCGTCGATCAGCTTGCCTTCCGCCAGGTCCGCGCGGAAGCGGTCCTCCAGCCGGATCCGCAGCGCGTCGCGGATGTCCGCCAGCCATCGGCGTAGCACGTCGCCGGCGGCCGAAGGCGCGTTGTTGACGACGAGACATCCCGGCGCGTGGCCGGGATCGGTGACCACGTCCACATAGCCGCGCAGCAGTACGTCGACGCCGTCACGGGTCGTGGGCGCCTGGAACGCGCGGTCGAAGGCTTCGGCCTGAAACGCGGTATAGCGATCGACGACCAGGCGGAACAGCGCCTCCTTGCTCCCAAAGGCGAAGTAGAAGCTGGCGGGCGCGATACCCATCGCGCCGGTCAGATCGGTGAGCGACGTCTGGTCATACCCCCGCCAGAACAGCCTGGCCGCGGTGGCGAGCGCTTCTTCCATGTCGAACCCGCGACGCCGTCCCATGTGCGAGCAGCACTTTCTTGATCGGATGATCAACAATCTGTTGACCCCGGACCGCGGTAGTGTAGCAACCGATCCACTAACGCAAGCCGAGCCGCGAGCGTAGCCGCCCGCCGGGTCGGGCCACATCGGGAGAAGCACATGACCGACGGTTTCGCGCCCAAGAAGTTCATCGAGATCAAGGGTCGCAAGATGGCCTATATCGACGAGGGCGAGGGTGCGCCGATCGTCTTCCAGCATGGCAACCCGACCAGCTCCTATCTGTGGCGCAAGGTCATGCCGGCCTGTGTCGGGCTCGGTCGGCTGATCGCCTGCGATTTGATTGGCATGGGCGATTCCGACAAGCTCCCAGACTCGGGACCTCACCGCTACACCTATGCCGAGCAGCGCGAGTACCTGTTCGCGCTCTGGGAGGAGCTAGGGCTCGACCGCGACGTGGTGCTGGTGATCCACGACTGGGGCGCGACGTTAGGCTTCGACTGGGCGCACCAGCACGCCGATCGCGTTCAGGGCATCGCCTATATGGAAGCGGCACCGCTACCGCTCGCCTGGAGCGACTTCCCCGACGACGCCGCCCGCGACATCATCAGGGCATTCCGATCGCCGGCGGGCGAAGACATGGTCCTGCGCGACAACCTTTTCGTCGAGTCGTTCGTGATCGAGACGGAGAAGGAGCATCTGACGGAGGCCGACAAGGCGGAGTATCGCCGCCCGTTCCTCCATCCGGGCGAGGACCGCCGCCCGACGCTGACCTGGCCTCGCCAGATCCCGCTGGACGGATCGCCGCCGGAGGTGGCGGAGATCGTCTCCGGTTTCACCGATTGGCTGAAGGATACTCCGGTGCCGAAGCTTTGGATCCGGGGCGATCCGGGCTTTATCGGCATCGGCAGGTTCGCCGCCTTCTGCGAAGGCCTGCGGAACCAGACCGAAGTGACGGTAAAGGGCGTTCACTTCCTGCAGGAGTCCAGCGGGCCGGAGATCGGGAACGCCGTGGCCGACTTCGTCCGCGAGCTTCGACGCTGACCCGTCCTCACCCAGCCGCAGTCCGGGGCCTGTCGTTCATCAACGTGGACGATCGAACACCAGCAGTGTCGAGGTCGCCGACGCGCAGAGGCGACCCTGTTCGTCGAACAGCTTGCCCTCGGCGAATGCCGCGCGACGGCCCATCGAAACCACCCGGCCTTCGGCGCGCACCCTGCCGCTCTTGTCGGTCATCGCGCGGTGATACGCGACCTTCAGCTCGAGCGTCGTATAGCCCTGCGTCGCGGTGATCTGCGAATGCACCGCTATCCCGCACGCGGTATCGAGCATGGTCGCGGCATAACCGCCGTGCACGGTGCCGAGCGGGTTGTAGACGCTGCCGTCGGGCGTTCCTTCGAAGACGGCCAGACCCCGCTCGATCGCGACGAGCTCGAACCCCATCTTCTCGGTGATGGGAGCTTTCAGGCCAGCCTCCTTCATGGCGAGCAATTGCGCCAGACCGTCGTTTTGCGGAGGAGGGGCAGCGGTCGCCTCCGGCGAGGCCGCGTCGGTCTGAGGTGTCGTCATCTAGAATCTCCTTGGATGTACACAGGGCACGATCGCCCCGGCTTCCCCGTGGCCCGGCATCGTCACGCCGTCCGGCTTGCCGGTCCCGAGGCCGACTCCGGAAGTCCTGAGAAACGTGCGCGAACGGCGTCGAGCCAGCGTGCGACGATGGCAATATCCGCTTCGCTGAAGCCGTCCATCATCAGCGTATTGAGCGCGGACACTCGCACCGCGGCCAAGCGCCGCGCCACCTCGCCCGCCGCGGTGAGGGTCAGGCGCTGAGCGCGACCATCGTCCGGATCGGGCCGTCGCTCGATCAGGCCAGCGGCGACCATCCGATCGATCAGTTCGGTCATCGAGGACGGCGTGGCCTCCAGTGCGCGCGCGACATCGCCGATTGTCGCGTCGGCGCAAGAGCCGAGCAGAAACATCACACCGACCTGCGCGCCGGTGATGCCCGCGAGCTCGACAGCCGTTCGCCGCTGGACGGCACGTTGTGCAGTGCCGAGCAGGAACAGTAATCGGTGCGTCACCGCTCCATATTTACTTCGGACCCGTAAGAGTCAATCCCGAGCCTGGTCGCGCGCTCATTGGGCCGCTCGCTTGCACGGGATCGCCACCTCGCCCGCGCCGAACGCGGCGCTGTCGCGCAGCTATTACCGCGAAGCCTACGGCGTCCGCCCCGCTTGCACCAATCGCGGGCATTGCCAGGCGGGGTGCTCGAACGGCGCGAAGGCATCGATGGACGTGACCTTCATCCCCGCCGCGATCAAGGCGGGAGCGGAGGTCCGCTATCGAAGCTATGTGACCGGCTTCGAGCGCGATCACGACGGCGGGATCGTCGCGGTGGCGTATCGCGACGAGCGCAGCGGCGAGGAACGGCGTCAGCGGTGCGCGCATGTGTTCCTGTGCGCGGGCGGAAGGCGCGCTAGCTTCTTCCGGACGGCGATCGAAAGTCGCTCGCCTTCGGCCCTGCGTTCCGCCAGAGCCGCGACCATGTCCACCATTCTCTCGATCACCGGGGTCGGCAAACGCTACCCGTCCGGACTGACCGCGCTGACCGATGTCGACCTCGCGATCGAGCGCGGCGAGATCTTCGCGCTGCTCGGCCCCAACGGCGCGGGCAAGACGACGCTGATCAGCATCGTGTGCGGGACGGTGAAGATGACGTCGGGCACGATCACCTTCAACGGCCGCGACGTGGTGCGCGACTACAAGCACGCACGCGGCGCGATCGGGCTGGTGCCGCAGGAGATCGCGGTCGACATCTTCGCCACCGTCCTAAACACCGTCGCGTTCAGCCGCGGGCTGTTCGGCAAGCCGCCGAACCCGACCTATCTCGAAGGACTGCTGCGCGACCTGTCGCTGTGGGACAAGCGCGCCAGCCGTATCATCGAGCTGTCGGGCGGCATGAAGCGGCGGGTGATGATCGCCAAGGCGCTGGCGCACGAACCAGAGCTGCTGTTCCTCGACGAGCCGACCGCGGGCGTCGACGTCAACCTCCGCCGCGATATGTGGGCGCTGGTCCGCCGCCTGCGCGAGCGGGGCGTCACCATCATCCTCACCACCCACTATATCGAAGAGGCCGAGGAGATGGCGGACCGGGTCGGCGTCATCGACGGCGGGCGCATCCTGCTGGTCGAGGACAAGGCGGCGCTGATGCGCAGGATGGGCAAGCGCGCGCTGACGCTGACCCTGCGTGACCCGCTCGCCGCCCCGCCGCCCGAGCTTGCGGACTGGTCGCTCGAGCTGACCGAGGACGGGCATCGCCTCGTGTACCGCTTCGACGGCGAGGCGGCGGGAACCCGCGGGCCGCCCGCGCTGCTCAAGCGATTGGATGAGCTCGGCATCGAGTTCACCGACCTCGACATGACGCGCAGCTCGCTCGAGGACATCTTCGTCGACCTGGTGGAGCGCGCGGCATGAGCGCGCGGTTCAACACCGGCGGCGTGTGGGCGATCTATCGGACGGAGATGGCGCGGACGTTCCGCACCGTGTGGCAGAGCGTCGCGACGCCCGTCATCACCACCGCGCTTTACTTCATCGTCTTCGGCGGCGCGATCGGCTCGCGGATGCAGCAGGTCGGCGGGGTCGGCTATGGCGCGTTCATCGTGCCCGGGCTGATGATGCTGTCCATCCTCACCCAGAGTATCTCCAACGCCTCCATCGCGATCTACTTCCCCAAGTTCACCGGCACCGTGTTCGAAATCCTGTCCGCGCCGCTCTCCTATGGCGAGGCGGTCGCGGCCTATGTCGGCGCGGCGGCGACCAAGTCGGTGGCGATCGGGCTCATCATCCTGCTGACGGCGACCTTCTTCACTGACGTGCGCATTCTGCACCCGCTCTGGATGGTCGCGTTCCTGCTGCTGACCGCGATCACGTTCAGCCTGTTCGGGTTCATCATCGGCATCTGGGCCAAGAACTTCGAGCAGCTGGCGATCATCCCGTCGATCATCGTAACCCCGCTGACGTTTCTCGGCGGCGCGTTCTACTCCATCGACATGCTGCCGCGACCGTGGCGGACGATCAGCCTGTTCAACCCGGTGGTCTATCTGGTCAGCGGGTTCCGGTGGAGCTTCTACGGCCTGGGCGATGTGAGCGTCGGCATCAGCCTCGCCGTCACCGCCGCGTTCATGGCCGCGTGCCTGCTGCTGTTGTGGTGGATCTTCCGGACGGGATGGCGACTGAAGCCGTGACCGCGATCGCGAGGACTGTCGAATTGGCACAGCGAGATAGGTGATCCTGCGGAGCCTAACGCAGAGCCTCCGCCCGGCGTCGTTCAAGCGGGACCGTCCGCGAGATCGCCGGTATGGAGCGCGATCTGTTCGTCCTCCAGGGAGGGCAGGACGCGCAACCGACAGCGCGATGCCTCGGCTTCGACACCGTCCGTCGCCGCGTTGTTGCGACTTGCATCCAGCTGGACGCCAAAGGGTGCGAGGTGGCGACAGATCGTCGCCCGCGTCGCCGCGTCGTGCTCGCCGATGCCGCCGGTGAACACGATGGCGTCGACGCCGCCGAGCGTCACGATCATGCCCGCGATTGCCTTGGCGACAGATAGGCAGAACATCGCGATCGCCAGCCGCGCGTCGGGGCTCGACGGCTCCGCCGCGCGAAGCTCGCGCAAGTCACCGCCGAGGCCGGAGACACCGAGCAGGCCGGACCGATGGTCGATCAGGTCTTCGAGCGCGGCGGCATCAAGCCGCCGCTCGCGCAGCAGGTAGATCAGCACGCCGGGGTCGAGATCGCCGCTGCGCGTCGCCATGACCACGCCACCGGAGGGGGTCAGCCCCATGCTGGTGTCGACCGAGCGCCCGTCGCGCACGGCGGTGACGCTGGCGCCGCTGCCCAGATGCGCGATGATCAGGCGAGCGGGCAGGTCGCGGCCGAGCTGGCGGACGATCGACTCGCAGGACAGGCCGTGGAAGCCGTATCGCTCAATTCCTTGCGCCCGCAGCGACGCCGCGACCGGCAGGGTGCGGGCGACGTCGGGCATGTCGGCGTGGAAGGCGGTGTCGATGCAGGCGACCTGCGGGACGCCCGGCCAGGTCTGGCGCGCAAGCCGGATCATTTCCAGCGCAGCAGGCCCATGCAGCGGCGATAGCGCGACCGCGTCCTCCAAGGCGCGCATCACTCCGTCGTCGATCTGGCAATGCGACCGGACCTTGGGACCGCCATGCACGATCCGGTGCCCCACCGCGTCGGGCGACGGCAGGCCCGCGCTCTCCAGCAGCCCCGCGATCGCCGCCAAGACCTTCTCGGGGCTGTCCGCCCGCGCGGGGGTTCCCGGCAGCGTGGCACCGTGCGCGTCTTGTGCGTTCAGCCTCCCCTGGTCCGTCTCGCCGGTCATCAGCGCGTCGAGCGACCCATCCTCGGCCCGGTACAGCCCGAACTTGACCGACGACGAGCCGCCGTTGAGCGTCAGGACGATCACCGCGCCCAGCGCCAGTCGTGCACCTCCGGCATATCCTCGCCATGCTCGGCGACGTACAGCTTGTGGCGCTCCATCGTCGTCCAGTAGCGCGCGGTCTCGGCGGGGATGCGGTCGGCGAGCCTCGGAATCCGCGAGATCGCGTCGAGCGCGAGCTGGTAGCGATCGAGATTGTTGAGCACCACC
>CAXSEO010000039.1:0-9884 GCA_964235525.1 uncultured Sphingomonas sp.
AGGCCGCCCCCGCCGCCGCCGACGCGCGCTGGTTCTTCGGCCCTGACGGCACGCCGATGAGCCATGCCGACGCGGTCCCGGGCGGGCGCAGCGTTGGCGTGCCCGGCGCGTTGCGCGGCATGGCGCTGGCGCACCGCGCGGGCGGCAAGCTGCCCTGGGCGCGGTTGTTCGACCCCGCGATCCGGCTCGCGCGCGACGGCTTCGCGATGTCGCCGCGGCTGCGAAACGGCATCGTCCAGTTCGGCGCGCACATGGACCCTGCCACGCGCGCGCTGTTCCTCGGCCCCGACGGGCAACTCGCACCTGCCGGTACGCTGATCCGCAACCCCGCGCAGGCGGCGCTGTTCGAGCGGGTCGCGCGGCTCGGCCCCGACAGCTTCTATGTCGGCCCGGAGGCGCAGAAGATCGTCGCGGCCGTCAACGGCGCGGCCCGCAACCCGTCCCGGATGACGACGGGCGATCTCGCGACCTACGACGCGCGCGAGCGGTCGCCCGTGTGCGGCAGCTATCGCGGCTATCGCATCTGCGGCATGGGTCCGCCCTCGTCGGGCGGCGTCGCGGTGCTGCAGATCCTGGGCCAGCTCGAGCGCTTCGACCTAACCGCGCTCGGCAAGGACTCCCCCGTTGCCTGGCACCTGTTCGCCGAGTCCGAGCGCCTCGCCTATGCCGATCGCGACCTGTATCTGGCCGACGAGCATTACGTGTCGGTGCCCATCAAAGGCCTGCTCGATCCCGGCTATCTGGCGGCACGCTCCGCGCTGATCTCCCCCGACCACATGATAGAGAGCATCACCGCCGGTACGCCCGCCGGCGCGCCGGCCCGCGTCCGCGCGCCGGTCAGCGAAGTCCCCGGCACCAGCGACCTAGCCGTCGCCGACTCGCGCGGCGAGGTGGTGGAGGTGACCACCACGATCGAGGGCTATTTCGGCTCCGGCCTCGCGATCGACGGCGTGTTCCTCAACAACGAGCTGACCGATTTCGACCTCGCGCCGGTCAAGGACGGCTATCTCGTCGCCAACCGGGTGGAGGGCGGCAAGCGCCCGCGCAGCTCGATGTCGCCGACCATCGTCTATGACCCGGGCGGCCGTGTGCGCCTCGCGATCGGCGCGGCGGGCGGCTCGACGATCATCGCGCAGGTCGCCAAGGCGATCGTCGGCGTGATCGACTGGCATCTGAGCGCGCAGGACGCGATCGGGCTCGGCCTGCTCTACGCGCCCGGCCCGGTCACGGTCGCGGAGAAGGGGACGCAGCTCGACGCGATGCTCCCCGCGTTGCGCGCGCTGGGCGAGCAGGTGCAGGTCGCGCCGCTCGGCCTCAAGGCGAACGCCGTTGAGCGCGTGAACGGCCGCTGGGTGGGTGCGGCCGACCCACGCAGCGAGGGAGCCTCCGTCGACCTCGCGGGCCATGTCACCGCACCGCCGCGCGTCGGCGCGCAGCCCAATCGCCCGCCCGAATAAGCACTCCGCGTCCGCCGCCGACGGACAGTGGAGGAGAGGACCCATGCGAAAGCTCGAATATTTTCCCAACCTCGTGGCCATGTTCTTCGCTCGCGCGCGCGAAGAGGGCGACAAGCCGTTCCTCCGCCGCAAGGTGGCGGGCGAGTGGCAGGCGATCTCCTGGGCGGACACCGCGCGTCAGGTGGCGAGCCTCGCCGCCGCGCTCAAGGCGATCGGGCTTCAGCGCGGCGACCGGGTGATGCTGGTCGCGGAGAACCGGCCGGAATGGTGCATCTCCGACCTCGCGATCATGGCGGCGGGATGCGTGACGGTGCCGGCCTATGTCACCAACACCACGCGCGACCACACGCATATCATCGAGAACTCGGGCGCGCGCGCGGTAATCGTGTCCACCGCGAAGCTGGCGGCGACGCTGATGCCCGCCGTGCTGCGCGCGAGCCAGGCGCAGATCGTGATCGGGATGGAGGAGATGCGCGTCCCCCGTCCCGGCGTCGACTTCTACGGCTGGAACGCGCTGGTCGCCGCGCATCCCGCCGACGTCGCCGAGGCGCAGGCGGCGGCGGATTTCGCGCGCGAGGACCTCGCCTGCATCATCTACACGAGCGGCACCGGCGGTAGCCCACGCGGCGTCCGCCAGCACCACGGCGCGATCCTGCAGAACGTAGCCGGGACTGCCGAGGTGATCTGGGCCGATTTCCCGCCGTCGAGCGAGGAAGCGTTCCTCTCCTTCCTGCCGCTCAGTCACGCCTATGAGCACACGGCGGGGCAGTTCGTGCCGATCGGCCTCCACGCGCAGATCTACTATGCCGAAGGGCTGGAGAAGCTCGCGAGCAACATCGAGGAGGTCCGCCCGACGATCATGGTCGTCGTCCCGCGCCTGTTCGAAGTGCTCAAGACCCGCATCACCAAGACCATCCTCAAGCAGGGCGGCCTCGGCGCGCGACTGTTCGCGCGCGCGCTAGACATTGGGGCGAAGCGTGCGACGGGGACGCTGCGGCTGGTCGACCGACCGATGGCGCTGGCCGTCGATCGACTGTTCAAGCCGCGCATCGCCAAACGGTTCGGCGGTCGGCTGAAGGCGATGGTGTCGGGCGGCGCACCGCTCAACCCGGAGGTCGGACGCTTCTTCGAGGCGATCGGCGTGATGGTGCTGCAAGGCTATGGCCAGACCGAGGCCGCGCCGGTGATTGCCTGCAACACGCCTTCGGCGGGCATCCGCATGGACACCGTAGGGCCGCCGCTGGGAAACACGCAAGTGCGGATCGCCGACGACGGCGAGATCCTGGTCCGCGGCGAGTTGGTCATGCACGGCTATTGGCGCAACGAGGAGGAGACCGTGCGGGTGCTGCGCCCCGATCCGGCGGAACCGCACAACGGTGCCTGGCTCCACACCGGCGACATCGGCGAGTTCGACCCCGACGGACGGATCAGGATCACCGACCGCAAGAAGGACCTGCTGATCAACGACAAGGGCGATAATATCGCGCCGCAGAAGGTCGAGGGGATGCTGACCCTCCAGCCCGAGATCGCGCAGGCGATGATCTGGGGCGACCGGCGCCCGTACATGGTCGCGCTGATCGTCCCCGACACGGAGTGGATGGGCGAGTTCTGCGCGGCGCACGGCTGCGGCCCGGGCGAACTCGCCGCCGATCCCGGCTATCGCGCCGCGCTGTCGGCGGCGATCGACCGCGTCAACCGCGACCTGTCAGTGACCGAGAAAGTGCGCCGCTACATCCTCGCGGACGAGCCATTCACGATCGAGAACGAGCAAATGACGCCGTCGTTGAAGATACGACGGCATGTCTTGCGCGAGGTCTATGGCGAGCGGCTCGACGCACTCTACGCGTCGGCGAAGGGCGAGTAGCGCTTACCGCGCCCCGACCTCTACCCCGCCCATCTTGGCCGCCACCGACTTGGGTACTACCTCCATCGTCCAATCGCGATCCGGGCGCAGGTATTTCGCCGCGACCTGCTGGAGCTGTTCGGGGGTGATCGACCCGAAGTCGCTGAACAGCGTCCGCAGCACCTCGATCCGGCGCGGGTCCTGCGTCGCGCCGCCGAGCTGGCGCATCCAGAACTGGTTCGCGGTCGCCGCGCGATTAATATACTGCGCCATCGGCAGCATGATCCGTTGCAGCTCGTCCTTGCCGATCGGGGTCGAGACGAGCTCGGCCGCGATCGCGCGCGCGGTCTGGAAGAAGAACGGCACCTTGTCGGGCGCGACTTGGCCGATCGCGATCAGCCGCCCCCCGCCCGCCAGCCCGACCGGCCAGCTGCTCTGGACGTTGGGGCTGTAGCTCGCGCCCGCCGCCTGCCGCAGCCGTTCGAACAGCCGGTCGCTGAACACCGCCGCGAGCACGTCGAGACGGCGGCTCTCGGCGATGCCGTCAACGCCGCCGCCGGTCGGCCAGGCGATCACCGCCGCCGCCTGGTTGTCGTCGCCCAGATGCGTGCGGACCACGGGCGTGGCGTCGTGCGCGGGAAAGCGTACCGGCGCGGGCGTGGTCGCGGTCACGGCGCGCGGGGGCAGCGCGCCGAACGTCTTCGCGACCGCCGCGATCGCCTCGTCCGGCTTGACGTCGCCGAACACCGACACCTCGATCGGTCCGCTGGCGAGCAGTGGCTCCCACAGCGCGCGGAACTGCACGGGGGTGGTCGCCTCGACCGCCGACCGGCTCGGCGTCGCCCAGCGCGGGTCGCCGTCGTGGAGCAAGCCTTCCAGATCGCGCGACAGCACGCCATCGGGCGACGCGTCATAGCCCGAATAGCTGGTCGCCACGACCGCCTTGGCGCGCGTCACCGGGGCGGAGTCCCAGGCCGGAACCGCCAGCTTGTCCGCCATCAGCCGCAGCTGGTCGCCAAGGTCAGCCGGCGAGGTGACCGCCGATAGCGCGAACGCATCCTCGTCGATGCCGAAGTCCAGCCCGATCCGCCGCCCGGCGGTCAGCGCGTCGAGGTCGCCCTGATCGAGCTTGCCGATCCCCGACGCGACCAGCGCCAGCTCCGCCGCCCAGGCGGGCGTCGGCTTGTCGGCGGGCAGCGCGTTGTATCCGCCGCCCCAGCGAACGCGCACATACACGCGCGATGTCTCGCCCTGATTGGGAAACAGCAGCAGTTTGACGCCGTTCGCGTACGCGACCTGTTCCAAATCCAACCCCGGCACCTTCGTCTGGCTGACCACCGTGCCGGGCGTGCCGAGCGGGGGCAGCTTCGAGAAGTCGACCGCTGCCTGCATCTCGCGCTTGCCTGCGAGCTTCGACACGTCCGCCTTGAGCGCGGCGGCGAGCTTGGGCTGCGCCGCCGGATCGGGCGCGTGGAGATTAACGAGCGCACGCGTGGCGTCGCCCGAGAACACCCGCCGGGTGGAGGCGAGCAGCGTCGCGGGCGTGAACATGTTCTTCTTCCGCGCGCCGAGGAACACGTCGTAGCTCGCCTGCGGCGTGGTGGTAGTCTCGCGGATGTCGAGCGCTTCGACCATGTTGTCCGCCAACGTCGCCCCCATGTCGACCCGCGCGGTTTCCGCCTGTGTCCGCATGCTCTCGTCGAAGGCGGCGAGTTCCTGGTCGACCTCGGCCTGACTGGCGGGCGCGGCCATCGCGTCGGCAACCACCGCGCGCACGTCCTTGAGCGCCTGTTCCCAGTTCTCGCCGATCGGGACGATGTTAGTGAAAGTGCCGTTGGCCGAGCGCGCGACGTCCTCCAGCCCCACCGACGCCTGCAGGAAGCTGCCGCCCGCCCGCGCGCGCCGTTCGAGCCGGCGGTTGATGATCTGCACCGCGAGCAGGTCCACCAGACGCTTCTGATTGAAGATCACCGTGTCGTTGTTGAAATGCCACGGCCGCAGCACGGCGGTGGAGATCACCTCCGGCACGGCGGGCTCGACCGCGACCGCGACGGCGGGCTTGCGCGGATCGGGTTTGCCGAAATCCGGCGCGGGCGGGCGCGGACCGATGCCGTGCCAGCTCGCGAAATGCTTGACGACCAGATCGGCGAGCAGCTGCGGATCCATGTCGCCCGACACGATCACCACCGTGTTCTCGGGCCGGTACCAGCGATCGTGGAACGCCTGTACCGACGCGGCGGTCGCCGCCTCCAGCGTCTTGGTGGTCCCGATCGGCGAATGGTCCGCGAGCGGTTGCCCCGCGAAGAATACCGCGCGCTGCTGGTCGGAAAACCGCACCTGCGGCGCGGGCTGCTCGCGCTGTTCGGCGAGCACCACCGGCCGCTCGGCGGTGATCGCCGCGGGGACGATGTTCGGCTTCTCCATCATCCCCGACAGGATCTTGAAGCTCTCGTCGAGGCTGGCGGGCGTCGCACCAGGCAAGTCGAGCTTGTAGGTGGTCTGCGTCGGCGTGGTCTGCGCGTTCTGGTCGGTGCCGAACGTGGCGCCGAACCGCTGCCACACGCGCTTGGCCTCGCCGTCAGGGACGTATTCGCTGCCGCGGAACGAGAGGTGCTCGATGAAATGCGCGAACCCGCGCTCGCTGTCGCGCTCCTCGAGCGAGCCGGCATCGATGCGGACGCGCACCGCGACCTGGCCCGGCGGCACGCCGTTGCGCCGCACCGCGTAGCGCAACCCGTTGGGCAGTTTCCCGAAATGCCATTCGGGATCGTGCGGGATATCGCTGCCGTTGTAGAGCCAAGGCGAGGTATCGACCGCAACGGCGGGTATCCCCGCCTGAGCGAGTGCGGGAACCGCGACCCCCAGCAACAGGGACGCGAACAGGGGAGCGCGAAGAGCGCGCGGCATGGAGAGCATGCGACCCGATGTAGCGCCCGTGCCTGAACCGCGCCAGAACCGCGCGGCGCTCGCGCGTTTTATCCATGCCGCCATGATTTTGCCGCTGATCGGGGATAGCGGACGACTGTCCGCCGTTACGGACGCGGCACGTCGCCGCTGAATCCTGCGAGAGAGACCAAGGCCTTGACGCTTGAGACCACCAGCGCCCCGACCAGCACCGCCCAGCCGGCAATGTGGCCGGATCTTGGCATGGGGCCGGAAGAGGCGGGCATCCGCGTTCCCGACATCAACGTCATCTCGGGCGCGCCCGCGCCGGGATCGGAGATGAAGGCGGAAGCGAACCGGCCGCTGATCATCAAGTTCGGCAAGCATCTGCGCGGCGTGTTCGACAAGCTGATCGCGACCTCGTCGCTGGTGCCCAACGACCCGGTGCTCGATGTGCGCGACTTCGCCTGGACCGCGATGCTGCGCGAGCATTGGCAGGTGATCCGCGACGAGGCTATCGCGGTCGCGCTGCGCGGCGAGGCGTCGCCCAGTCTGGCGACCATCTCACCCGACCACCGCTCGATCGCCAAGGTCAATATGTGGCGCTCGTTCTTCCTGTGGGGCTATGGCTACCCGATCGCGGAGAACATGGAGCGCTGCCCGGAGACCGCGAAGCTGGTTGAGCGCATCCCCGGCCTCAACAGTGCGTTCTTCTCCATCCTCGCGCCCGGCACTCACATCCCCGATCATCGCGGCGTCACCAAGGGGCTGATCACCTGCCACCTCGGGCTGATCGTCCCGCGCGACGGGGATGTCAGGATGCGAGTCCACGACCGCATCGTCCGCTGGGCGGAAGGCGAGACGCTGGTGTTCGACGACACCTATCAGCATGAGGTATGGAACGACACGGACGGCACCCGCGTGGTGCTGCTGGTCCAGTTCGAGCGGCCGCTCCGCCATCCGGGCAAGTGGTTCGCGGACACCTTTCTTGGCTTCGTCCGCCGCTCCGCGTTCGTGCAGGAAGCGCGCGACAATATCATGAGCTGGAACTCGGCAGTGAAGCAGCTGGACGTCTGAGGGCGAGCGTTTCCGCTCCGCTTGCATCGGAGCGGCTTGATCCGCTGCTCACGTCGCGCCACATGCACGCCATGCTGATCGAGACCGAAACCACGCCCAACCCCGCCACGCTGAAGTTCCTGCCCGGGCGCGAGGTGATGGGCGCGGGTACGCGCGACTTCGCCACGCCCGAGGAGGCGGAGTCGTCGCCGCTCGCGGACGCGCTGTTCGGGCTGGGCGATGTGACAGGGGTGTTTTTCGGGCGCGACTTCGTGTCGGTGACCGCCGCGTCCGGGAGCGACTGGCGCGACCTCAAGCCCGGCGTGCTCTCCGTGCTGCTCGATCACTTCTCCGCCGCGATGCCGCTGTTCCGCCAGGGTTCGGCGGCGGGGATCAGTGTGCCGCCGCCCGGTGCCGAGTTTGCCGAAAATCCCGAGGACGCGGACATCGTCGACCAGATCCGCGACATCATCGACACCCGCGTCCGCCCCGCGGTCGCGAACGACGGCGGTGATATCGTCTATCGCGGCTTCGACAAGGGAAAGGTGTTCCTCACGATGCACGGCGCCTGCGCGGGCTGTCCGTCGTCGAGCGCGACGCTCAAGAACGGCATCGAGCAGTTGCTGCGCTATTACGTTCCCGAAGTCACCGAAGTGAGGGCCGTTTGATGACCGCGCTACCCGATGCCAGCCTCGACCAGCTGTTCCGTACGGCCCGCAGCTATAACGGCTACCTCGACGTTCCGGTCAGCGAGGAGGATTGCAACGCGATCTGGGAGCTGATGAAATGGGGGCCGACCAGCGCCAACCAGCTGCCCGCACGGCTGGTCTGGGTGCGCTCGGACGAGGCGAAGGGGCGGCTGGCGGCCTGCTGTTCCGGGGCCAATCCACCCAAGGTGCTCCAGGCACCCGTGACGGTGATTGTCGGGATGGACGTCAACTTCCACGAATACCTCCCCGAGCTGTTCCCGCACGCGGACGCAAAGGCGTGGTTCGACGGCAACAGCGAGCTCCGCGAGGCGTCCGCGTTCCGCAACTCGACGCTGCAGGGCGCGTACTTCCTGCTCGCCGCGCGCGCGCTCGGCTTCGACACCGGGCCGATGTCGGGCTTCGACGCGGGTGCGGTGGACAAGGCGTTCTTCGCCGATCAGCCTGGGGTCAGGACCAACTTCCTGTCCACCCTCGGCCATGGCGACCCCGCGCATATCTGGGGCCGGTCGCCGCGACCCCCGTTCGAGAAGTTCAATCGGATCGCCTGAAGGCTCGCTCTCCGCTCGCGGAGAGGGTCGGACGCTCGCCATCGATACAGCCACCTCGGCGTGCTCGGTCGCGCTCTGGGAAGGTGACCGGCTGATCGCCCGGGCGCACGAACTGGTCGGGCGCGGGCATGCCGAGCGGCTGATCCCGATGATCGCGGAGCTGCCCGACGGTGGCCGGGCGTGGCGCATCCTTGTCGATGTCGGCCCAGGCAGCTTTACAGGCGTGCGTGTCGGGGTCGCTGCCGCCCGCGCGCTCGCGCTTGGGTGGGAGGCAGAGGCGACCGGCTATTCCTCGCTTGCACTGCTCGCCGCCGCCGCCTTTGCGCGTGCGCGCGTCCCGGCGCTTGTGGCGGTGCTCGAAGGCGGGCATGGCGAGGTGTTCATGCAGGGTTTCACCGCGCCTCCGCTCGCCGCCGTCGACGCGCTCGCTTCGCATCCGCCCGCCGACGCGCTGACGGCGATCGGGGACCGCGTCGCGGTCGGCGAGGGCACGCGTCGGCTTGCTCCTTTCGCTCCCGAGCGCACTTTCACCTCGGCGCTACCGGACGCGGCCGACGCCTTGCTGCTCCCGCCCGCGTTCCGCGCCTTGCTGCCGCGTCCGCTTTACGGTCGCGCGCCGGATGCCAAGCTCCCTGCGCGATGAGCACGAGCCTGACCGCGATCGACCTGCGGACCGGGAGCGGCGCCGACATCGCGTTGCTCGACCGACTGATGGCGGACGCGTTCGACCCGCGCTATGGCGAGGCGTGGACGCACGGCCAGTGTCAGGGCGTGCTCGGGATGCCGGGCGTTTGGCTGACCCTGGCGGAGATCCACGGCGAACCCGCGGGCTTCGCGCTCGCCCGCGCGGTCGCGGATGAGGCGGAGCTGTTGCTGCTCGCCACCGGGCGCGCCTGGCGTCGGCGCGGTGTCGGTGGGGCCTTGCTGCGCGCGGTGATCGACGCCTGCCGCGCGCGCGACCTCGCGACGCTGCACCTGGAGGTGCGCGCGGGCAACGACGCAGCGCGGCTCTATCGCGAGGAGGGGTTCGCCAAGGTGGGCGAGCGACGCGGCTATTATCGTGGGCGCGACGGCACCGGCTTCGACGCGCACACCTTCCGCCGCGCGGTGCGCTGAGGTGCCGGCTCGCCAGGTCGGCGCGCTTCTTGCGAGTCGGTCGCGCTTTGCCGCGCGAGCGGGCGCGCTTACATCGGCGACGAACCACTGACCCAAGAGCCATGCCGCGTACGATCGACCTTGAAGCGCTTTGCAACGAGAAGGGCCTGCGGATCACCGACCAGCGTCGTGTGATCGCGCGCGTGCTGTCGGAAGCTGAAGACCATCCCGACGTGGAAGAGGTCTAGGAGCGCGCCGGCTCGATCGACCCGGGCATGCGGATCGCGACCGT
>CAXSEO010000040.1:0-9850 GCA_964235525.1 uncultured Sphingomonas sp.
GCTGGACGCGCAAGCTGTGGAGCGCGCTGCTGCTGCTCGCGACGCTCACCCTTCTTTACGTCGCGATCGGCTTCCACCTCATGACTCTGTCGGCGAACTACTGATGGCACGGCTCACGCTGGACGCTGCTACGGAGACGCTGCGGCTTGCCGAGCCGTTCCGCATCTCGGGCCATGTGTTCGATACCGCGGACGTGCTGACCGTCACCATATCCGATGGTGAGCATCGCGGCATCGGGGAGGGCGGGGGCGTCTACTATCTCGGCGACGACCTGCCCCACATGCTCGACGAGATCGAGCGGACGCGTGCCGCGATCGAGGCGGGGCCGACGCGGGAGAAGCTGCGCTCGATCCTGCCGCCCGGCGGTGCGCGCAACGCGGTGGACGCCGCGCTGTGGGACCTGGAGTCCAAGTGGACCGGACAGCCTGTGTGGCGACTGGCGGGTGTGCCCGAGCCCAGGCCGATTGTGACCACCTTCACCGTCAGCGCCGGCACGCCGAGCGCGATGGCCGCAAAGGCGCGCAGCTACGCGCAGGCACGGTCGATCAAGATGAAGCTCACCGGCGAGCTCGAGCTAGACATTGCACGGGTGCGCGCCGTGCGCGCTGCGCGTGAGGACGTGTGGCTGGGAGTGGACGGCAATCAGGGCTTCGCGATTGGCGACCTCCCCAGGCTCGTCGAGGTGCTGGTCGAGGCGCGCGTAGCGCTGCTTGAACAGCCGTTGGCGCGCGGCAGGGAGTCGGACCTGGAAGGTTTGGCCTCGCCGGTGCCGATCGCAGGCGACGAGAGCCTGCTGTCGCTCGCCGATCTCGTCGCCGCGCCTGGACGATTCGAGGTGGTCAACATCAAGCTCGACAAGTGCGGCGGCCTGACCGAGGGGCTGTTGATGGTCGCCGAAGCGCGGCGGCTCGGTCTGGGCGTGATGGTCGGCACCATGGTCGGCACCAGCCTCGCCACCGCGCCGGGCTTCGTGCTGGGACAGGTGTGCGACCTCGTCGACCTCGACGGGCCGACCTTCCTCGCGCGCGATCGAACCCCCAGCGTGATCTACGTTGACGGCGAACTCTGGTCCGGACCGGAGGTGTGGGGAGCGCCCGAAACCGTTCCGGCATGACCGCCGCGACCTCGCTCCCGCCCCCACCGTCGCCCTGGTTCGGGCAGCCGCGCGGGCTGACGATCCTGTTCCTCACCAACATGTGGGAGCAGTTTTCCTACTTCGGCATGCGCGCGTTGCTGGTCTATTATATGACCAAGCAGCTGCTGCTGTCACAGACCCATGCGTCGCTGGTCTACGGCTTCTACACCGCCACTGCCTATTTCACCCCGATCGTCGGCGGGGTGATTGCGGACCGCGCGCTGGGCAAGCGTCGCGCGATCATCATCGGCGGATCGATCATGGCGGCGGGGCATTTCATGATGACCTTTCCGCCGCTCTTCTATCCCGCGCTCGCCACCATCGCGCTCGGCAACGGGCTGTTCCTGCCCAGCCTGCCGAGCCAGATCGACGACCTTTACCAGCCCGGCGATCCGCGGATCGGCTGGGCGTACAACGTCTATTATGTCGGGATCAACATCGGCGGCTTCCTGGCCCCGCTTGCCTGCGGGGCGCTTGGCGAGATGTACGGCTGGCATTGGGGGTTCGGGCTGGCGGGCGTGGGCATGTGCGTGGGGCTCGCGATCTACATCTGGGGACAGCGTTATTTGCCGGCGCAGGCGCGGCACCCGCGTGTCGAGCGCGGCCCCGCGCCGCGCGGCCGGTTCGATCGGAACACGCTGATGCTGCTGTTCACAGTCGCGGCGGCGGTGACGGTGTTCCGCGGCGCGTATGAGCAGCTCGGCAACACGGTCGCGCTGTGGGCGGACACTGGCGTCGACAAGCATGTCGGCGCGCGCAGCATCCCGATGAGCTGGTTCATTTCGCTGAATCCGCTGTTCGTGATGCTGATGACGCCGCCCTTGCTCCGCTGGTGGCGGCGGCGCGCCGAAGCGGGTCGGCCCGAGGTCCCCGCGCGCCGGATGGCGACCGGCGCGCTGATCGTCGCGATCGCCTATCTGCTGCTCGCCGGGCTCACGGAGGCGAGCGGGGGTGGACGCGTCGGCTGGCCGTGGTTTGCCCTGTTCTTCGCGGTGCTCACCTTCGGGGAGCTGTTCATCCTGCCCACCGGGCTTGGTCTGTTCGCGCGGCTGGCACCTCCTGGGCTGGGCGCGACCACGGTCGCCGCCTGGTTTCTCGCAACGTTCACCGGAAGCCTGTTGGGGGGTGCCGTGGGCACCCTTTGGAGCAGCCTGGGGCACGCGATCTTCTTTACGTTGCTGGCCGGGATCGCAACGGTCGCTGCCGCGATGCTATGGTGGTGTGATGCGCTGGAGCAACAGGTTCAGCGAATGCGAGAACACTTGGCAGTACTTGCTTGACAGGTTTCCGATTAGGACAACACTGTTACAGTTAGGCCAAGGCGAGCGGATCGGGACCGGCTCGCATCGGCGCAAGGGGAAACGGCCATGCGGACCATTCGAACGAACTTGTTGATCGCGAGCGCCTCCGCTGCGCTGCTCGCCGCGCCCGCGCTGGCGCAAGACGCCAGCCCGCCGTCGTCGGCCAGCGACCCAGCCGCGAACGCGCCGGGCGATATCTCGCGCGACGCGCCAGTCAACACCCAGGCTGCCCAGCCCGCGTCCACCGAAGACGTCATCGTCACCGCCCAGAAGCGCAGGCAGACGCTGATCGACGTTCCGCAATCGATCAGCGTGGTCAGCGGCGCGGCGCTGGAGGCGCAGCAGGCGTCCACGTTCCAGGACTATCTGAAGCTCGTTCCCGGGCTGCAGCTCAACCAGACACAGCCGGGGCTCAGCCGCCTCATCCTGCGCGGCATCAACGCGGGCGGCGTCGCCTCGACGGTGGCGGTCTATGTCGACGACACGCCGTTCGGCTCGTCGACCGGCCTCGTCAACGGCGGCGTCTTGGCGGGCGATTTCGACACGTTCGACCTCGCGCGGATCGAGGTTCTACGCGGACCGCAAGGGACGTTGTACGGCGCGAACTCGCTCGGCGGTCTCCTCAAGTTTGTCACCAACACGCCCGATCCGACCAAGCTTGAGGGGCGTGCGCGCGGCTCGGTCGAGGATACCGACGGCGGCAGGATCGGATACGCGGGCAACGCGATGATCAACCTGCCGATCGGTGACAAGGTCGCGATCCGAGCGACCGGCTTCTACCGGCGCTATGGCGGCTTCATCAGCTCGATCGGCAACTCGATCACCTTCGCCACCCCGACCGCGGCCAATCCGGCGGCCACCACCACCAAGACGTCGCGCGTCGACAAGGACATCAACTCCGCGGACAGCTATGGTGGTCGCGCATCGCTGCTGCTGAAGCCGGTCGACGCCCTCACGGTGCGGTTCAGCGCCCTGCTGCAGAACATCGACGCGAAAGCGCCCGACACGGTCGAAAGTAATCCGTTCACCCTCCAGGAATTGTACGGTCGCCCCACTCAGACGGAGTTCGTGCCGCAGTTCCGCAACACCGCCTACCGACTGTACGACGGCACCGCTGACCTTAACCTCGGCCCGGCGACGCTTACCTCGGCCACCAGCTACGCGACGCTCAACCAGAATTTGCGGAACGACGTCACCGCCTATCTCAACAACGCGCTGCGAGGCGCTCTCGGAACGCCCGATTTCGGGCTGGCGCAAACAACCCATCAGACGAAGTTCACGCAGGAAGTGCGGCTGAGTGTGCCCAGGAGCAGCTTCTTCGAAGGTCTGATCGGCGGCTACTACACGCACGAGACCGGCCGGATCGATCAGGCCTACCAAGCTTATACGCCTGGTACGGTGACGCAGGTCACGGGCCTGCCGCTACTGGCGCAGGTGGCGCTGCCATCGACCTATGCCGAATATGCGGGGTTCGCGAACGGCACGATCTATTTCGGCCACCTGTTCGACCTTACCCTGGGCGGACGCTACAGCCACAATGTCCAGCGCAGCACCCAGACCAACAACGGCATTCTCGCGGGCGCGGCGGCGGGACCGGTGATGCTTCCGGAGATCCGCTCGACGGATCACGTGTTCACCTATTCGGTCGCGCCCAAGTTCAACCTGAATGACCATGCTTCCATCTACGGTCGGGTGGCCAAGGGGTACCGTCCCGGCGGCCCGAACGTGCTCCCCGCGAATGCGCCGGCGACCGTGTCGCGCACGTTCGGCCCCGACACCGTCACCAGCTACGAGGCCGGGTTCAAAGGCGAGACGGTGGATCGCAAGTTCTCGATCGATTTAGCGGCGTTCCACATCGACTGGAACGCGATACAGCTGCTGGCCGTGGTCAACAACTTCGGTATCAACGCGAACGGCGGCAAGGCGGTCAGCGACGGCGTCGAGTTCACTGCCACAGTGCGTCCGACCGAGGGCCTGAATCTGTCCGCGAACGGTGCTTTCACGAATGCGCGTCTTAAATCGGACACCAGCATCTATGTCGGCGGTCTCTCGGGCGACCAGTTGCCCTATTCACCCAAGGTCAGCATAGGCCTCGACGGCAGCTACGAGTTCGTGCTGACGGGCGAGACCAAGGCGTTTTTCGGCGCGTCGCTGCGCTCGCTTTCTAAGCAGACCGGCGACTATGACCATGGCTATCGCGTTACCTATGGCCGTCAACGCCAGATCCCAGCCTATAACACCATCGACCTCCGCGCAGGTGTGAACCTCGGGCGGTTCGAGCTGGAGGCGTACGCGAAGAACCTGACGAACGCGCTCGGGTATCTCTCGGCCTCGAACACTTTCCCGACGCCGAGCTTTGCGCCCGGTGGCGCGATCAGTACCGGCGTAATCCGGCCGCGTACGGTCGGGGTTGCGATCACGGCGGGGTTCTAAGGCGAATGACCGATGGCGACCTTCTCGACCGGCCTGCGTCGGCGGACGGCACGACGGCGGACCCACCCCGGCTGCTCCTGTTTCTTGCGGACGTGACTGAGCGGGGCTATGCCAAAACCGCGTTTGGTTTGCGCGACTGGGCCGGGGAGCGCTGCGTCGGTGAATGGTCACTGTCGGGAGCGAGTGTCACTACCGGGTTGCCCCGCCTAACGCCGAAACAAGCAGCGGAGCGTGGCGCGGGGGCGATGCTGATCGGCGTCGCCAGTCCGGGCGGTAATATCCCGCCCCCTTGGCGCCCGGCGCTGCTCGATGCGCTGGAGGCGGGGCTCGACCTCATCTCCGGGATGCATGTCCGCCTCGGCGATATCTCAGAGCTGCAAGCAGCGGCGGCCCGGCTCGGGCGACGACTCGTCAACGTGCGCACGCCGCCCTCGGACCTGGCGGTCGGCACCGGCGTCAAGCGCCCCGGCCGCCGCCTTCTCACCGTCGGCACCGATTGCGCGTTGGGCAAGAAGTACACTGCGCTCGCGCTCGCAAGGGGGCTCAAGGCGCGCGGCGTCGATGCGACCTTTCGCGCGACCGGGCAGACCGGCATCATGATCGCTGGAGAGGGGATCCCCATCGACGCGGTGGTCGCGGACTTCATCGCCGGCGCGGCCGAACTGCTCAGCCCCGCGGCCGCGCCCGACCATCTGGACGTCATTGAGGGGCAGGGCTCGCTGTTCCACCCGGCCTATGCTGGAGTGTCGCTTGGCCTGCTCCACGGCAGCCAGCCCGACCTGTTCGTTGTCTGCCACGATCCGACGCGAACGGGCGTGCTCGGTCATGCCCATCGCCCGCTGCCATCGATCGAGCGGGTCATCGAGCAGACGGTAGCGATGGGGCAGCTGACCAATCCGGCGATCCGGTGCATCGGCGTCAGCCTTAACACCCGGACGTTAGGCGCAGGCGAGGCGGACGAAGTCATTGCCGCAACCGCCGCGCGCCTCGGGCTACCCGTTGCCGATCCGATCCGCGGCGGTCCCGCGTTTGAACGGCTGGTGGACGCCTGCTTGTGATGGCGAGCATGGAGCCGGTGCGGTCGAGCTGGTTCCAGCGGCTTGTCCTGCCCGGCTTCGCGTTCAAGGCGGTGGTGATCGGCGGGGGCTACGCCACCGGCCGCGAGATCGCCGAGTTCTTCCTGCCCGCCGGGCCCTGGGGCGGACTCGCTGCAATGCTGCTGGCGACCGCGATCTGGAGCGGCGTAGCGGCACTGACCTTCCTGTTTGCCCTCCGAACGCGCGCGCGCGACTACCGCGCGTTCTTCCGGGCGCTGCTCGGCCGCTTCTGGGTGGTATTCGAGGCGGCGTACGCGCTGTTCGTCGTGCTGGTGCTCTCGGTGTTCGGCGCGGCGGCGGGCGAGATCGGCCATGCGACGCTGGACCTGCCCCGGCTCGCGGGAACGCTCGCGCTGATGGTCGCGATCGCGGCCGTGGTCGCGCTCGGTACCAGCTCGGTCGAGCGGCTGTTCGCATGGGTGTCGGTGCTGCTCTACGGCGTGTATGCTCTGTTCTTCGTCTTCGCCCTCAGCGCGTTCGGCGATCGGCTGGGCGCTACGTTCGCAGCCCCGGCGACGGTGCAGCCCGGTTGGACGGCGGGCGGGATAACCTATGCCGGGTACAACATCGTCGGCGCGGTGATCATCCTGCCCGTGCTGCGCCACCTCACGTCGAGTCGCGACGCGGTGATCGCGGGACTGGCGGCGGGACCGTTGGCCATGTTGCCGGCGCTGCTGTTCTTCATTTGCCTGAGCGGGTTCATGCCCGCGGTCGCCGCCGAGGCGCTGCCGTCGGACTATCTCCTCGCGCGGCTGGGGCATCCGTGGTTCCGCTACTTGTTTCAGCTGATGATCTTCGCCGCGCTGCTTGAGAGCGGCACCGGCGCGGTGCATGCGATCATGGAGCGAGTATCCAATGCTTCCGCCGCGCGAGGGCGTGCCTTGACGCGCGCGCAGCGTGGCGCGGGCGCGCTGGTGCTGCTCGCGGTCTGCATGTTGATCGCGGCTCGGGTCGGCCTCGTCGCGCTGATCGCGGGTGGCTATCGCCTGCTCGCCTGGGTGATCCTCGCCGTCTACGTCCTGCCGCTCGCGACGCTCGGCGTCTGGCGTTTGACGCACAAACCCGCTCCCGTCCTGGAGGCTGCATGAAGAAGCTCGTCGCTGCCGCACTCGTGCTGATCGCCGCCCCTGCGCTTGCCGACCCGCCCGCCGGCTTCGACGCGCGCGTGGAGGCGGTGCGCGCCAAGGCGGGCGTGCCCGGCATGGCGATCGCGATCGTCGAGAACGGCAAAGTCGTGCTCGCGCGGGGCTATGGCGTCCGCAAGCTGGGCGGCGCCGACAAGGTCGATGGCGACACGCTGTTCAGGACCGGGTCGACCGGCAAGGCGATGACCGTCGCCGCGCTCGCGACGCTGGTCGACGCGGGCAAGCTGGGCTGGGACGACCATGTCGTCGACCGTCTGCCAGGCTTCCAGATGTACGACCCGTATGTCACCCGCGAGATGACGGTGCGCGACCTGCTGGTCCACCATAGCGGGCTGGGGCTGGGCGCGGGCGACCTCCTGTTCGTCCCGCGCGGCCAGCTGTCGCGCGCGGAGGTCGTCCGGAGGCTGAGATACATCAAGCCCGCGACAAGTTTCCGCAGCGGATATGCGTATGACAACATCCTTTACACGATCGCGGGCGCGCTCATCGAAGCGGTGAGCGGCGAGCGCTACGAGGATTACCTTCGCGACCATGTGTTCCGCCCGGCGGGGATGTTGAGCTCGACCGGCGATCCGCAGGTGCGGCTCGCGACCGCGGACCGCGCCTGGCCGCACGCGCGGATCGGCGGCCCGGTGCGGGGCGTGGCACCGCAACAGGTGCTGGACGAGCGCGATCAGCTCGGCCAGTCCTCCGCGCCCGCCGGGCTGCTCTCGATCAGCGCCAACGACATGGGCAAATGGCTCCAGCTCCAGCTCGCCCACGGCGCGCTGCCCGGCGGCGGGCGGTTGTTCAGCGAGGCAGCGTCGGCGGAGATGTGGAAGCCGGTCACGATCGAGCCGATCGTCCCCGTTCCGCCCGAGCTTGCGGGGACGCAGGCCACGTTCAAGGATTATGCGCTCGGCTGGGAAGTGCGCGACTACGCGGGCACGAAGATCGTCTGGCACTCGGGCGCGGTGTTCGGCTTCCTGACCCTGGTGGCGCTGATCCCGGACAAGAATGTCGGTTTCGCGATCACCATCAACAGCGAGGACGGCGAAGTGCCGCAAGGCCTCGCGTACGAGCTGCTCGACCATTACCTCGGACGCCCGGCGCAGGACTGGCCTGCACGCTACGCCGCGTTCCTGAACCACCGCCGTGCTGCCGCCGCCGCGACGGTGACACAGGCCGCGGCGACACCGGCCGCGGTCGGCCCGTCGCTGCCGCTCGCGCACTATGCGGGGGCCTATGCCGATCCGTGGTACGGGAAGGTGTTGGTCGGTTCCGACGCGAAGGGGCTCACCATCAACTTCACCACCACCCCGCGCATGACCGGGCGGCTTGAGCATTACCAATATGACAGCTTCATCGCACGGTTCGACGACCCCGGGATCGAGCCCGCTTACGTCACCTTCGCGCTAGACGCAGACGGCAAGGTCGAGCGCGTGGCGATGAAGCCGGTGTCGCCAACCGCCGACTTCTCGTTCGACTATCAGGACCTCCAGCTGACCCCCGTCCAGGAGCCGTAATGGACCTTGCCCGCGCGCTCTTCCTGCCGTTGCTCGCGGCCACGCTTGGTGCCGCGCCCCCCGCCGCGCCGAGCTACGACGTCGTGATCCGCGACGGGACCGTTTATGACGGCTCAGGAGGCAAACCTTTTCCAGCCGACGTCGCGATCAGCGGCGACCGCATCGCCGCGATCGGCGCGCACCTGCCGGGACGCGGGCGCACTGAGGTGAACGCGCACGGCAAGGCGGTGTCGCCCGGCTTCATCAACATGCTCGCGCATCCCGAAGAAAGCCTGATCGCCGACGGGCGCGCGGTCTCCGACCTGACCCAGGGCGTGACGCTGGAGGTGATGGGCGAGGTGTCCATGGGCCCGCTGTCGCCAGCGATGAAGGCGCTGGCGGCCAAGCGCCAAGGCGACATCAAGTACCCGGTCAACTGGAGCACGCTCGGCGAGTATCTCGACATGCTGGAGCGGCGCGGCATCTCGCCCAACATCGCCTCGTTCGTCGGCGCGGGGACGGTGCGCGAGAATCTCTTGGGCGAGGCGGACGTGCAGCCCACGCCCGCGCAGCTCGCGGCCATGCAGGCGCTGGTCAGGCAAGCGATGGAGGAAGGCGCGCTCGGGGTGACCGACGCGCTGATCTACGCCCCCAACACCTACGCCAGGACGCCCGAGCTGATCGCATTGGCCAAGGTGTCGGCCCAATGCGGCGGTATCTACACGGTGCATATGCGGAGCGAGGGCGATCGGCTGGAGCAGGGCGTACAGGAGACGATCGATATTGCCCGCGCGTCGGGCGCGCCGGCGGAGATTTACCATTTCAAGCAGGCAGGGCGGGAGAACTGGAGCAAGATCGAGGCGGAGATCGCGACGATCGACGCCGCCCGCGTGCAGGGGACCCGTATCTCGGCGAACATGTATGTCTACACAGCGGGAGCGACCGGGCTCGATGCGTCGATGCCGTCCTGGGTGCAGGACGGCGGACTTGAGGCGTGGATTGCCCGGCTGAAAGACCCCGCGACGCGCGCGCGGGTAAAGGCCGAGATGCTGACCCCGCACCCCGCGACGTGGGAGAATCTGTACGCCGGAGCGGGGCCCGACGGGTTGTTGCTGCTTTCCTTCAACAATCCCAAGCTCAAGCCGCTCGCGGGCAAGACCCTGGCGGAGGTCGCGCGTGAGCGGGGTACTAGCCCCGAAGACACCGCGATGGACTTGGTGGTCGAGGACGGCAGCCGGGTCGGGGTCGCGTATTT
>CAXSEO010000041.1:0-9786 GCA_964235525.1 uncultured Sphingomonas sp.
CCGGAGATCAATGCGGCTATGCCGCCGAAGCTACACCACGCGGTGGGACACGATCGCGGCTCGCCCTTGCTCCGGGGAGGTGAGATCTTTCAGGCGGGATGTGTCCGCTGGCCATGTCCGCGTCTCCTTTCGCTTTCGACCGCCCTATCTGTCGCCGGCGCTGTTGCTGGCCGGGCTTGGCTTGGTGACGTCGGCGATCGGCTCGGCGTGGGTTAGCGGGATGCCGCGTTCCTCGCGGCTTCGTCGTCCTTCCGCGATGACGGCGGGCGGAGCCGGGGTTTACGCCGCCGATCGGTTTGGGGAAATTACATGATGGCGGTCAGCGAAATCGGTACGGTGCCGCTGCGGACGGAGCGGCAGGGGCGCACGCCCGCGAACGTGCCGCGCGTCGCGGTGCTGCTCCCTTGCTACAATGAGGAAGCGGCGATCGGCGCGACCGTGGCGGGGTTCCGCGCTGCGTTGCCGGGCGCGACGGTCTATGTCTACGACAATAACAGCCGCGACCGCACAGTGAAGGTCGCGCGCGCGGCGGGGGCGATCGTCCGGACCGAGCGGGTGCAGGGCAAGGGCGCGGTGGTGCGCGGCATTTTCTCGGATGTCGACGCGGACGTGTATCTGATGGCCGACGGCGACGCGACCTATGACGCCGCCAGCGCGCCGCTGCTCGTAAAGCGGCTCCTGTCGGAACAGCTCGACATGGTGGTCGGCGCGCATGTCAGCCAGGCAACGGCGGCCTACCGGCGCGGGCATATGATGGGCAACAAGCTGCTCACCGGGATGCTGGCACAGCTGTTCGGGAGGAGCTTCACCGATCCTGTCCGGCTATCGCGCCTTCTCGCGACGCTTCGTGAAAAGCTATCCGGCGCCGTCGACCGGGTTCGAGATTGAGACCGACATTTCGGTCCACGCGCTTGAGCTACGGATGCCGGTGGGCGAGGTCGGGACGCCTTATTTCGAGCGGCTCGAGGGTTCGGAATCGAAGCTCTCCACCTATCGCGACGGCTGGCGGATCACCCGCACGATCCTGACGCTATATCGGATCGAGCGGTCGCTGCTGTTCTTCGGCCTGTTCGCGGCGCTGTTCGGGCTGCTCGCGCTGCTGCTCGTCGGGCCGGTGTTGTGGGAGTACGCCGAGACGGGTCTCGTGCCCCGCTTCCCGACATTGATCTTCACCACGGGGTTAATGGTCCTGTCCGCACTATGTCCGTTCGCGGGATTGATCCTCGACACGGTGGTGCGCGGGCGGCGCGAGGTCCGACGGCTGGCGTGCCTCGCGCTCCCGGCGCCGGGCGGGTGAGCAGGCCCTTGCCGGTCAGGCGCTTAATCTCCAATCCGCCCCGATCATATTGCCCACTCCGCGACGCCGAAGCGACAACAGGGATGCAACGGTCCACGTCCCGCGGTAGAGTCGCACGAATCACCGCTCCATTCAGACAGACACATCGTTGCGATGCCATCGCGCTGGACCATTTCGGGTCCGACGTCGAATGGCGAGAGAGGACTTCACAAGGTGAGGCGCCTGCGCATTCCGTCGCGTGTATGATTACGCGCGCGATCGGAGAGGCCGACTGCCACTGTCTAGATCGAGGGCGCAACCGCCAGAATTGCGCCGGTCGTAAGCACATACCCCGGCGGAAGCACGACAAGGGCCGGCGAAGTCGATAGGAGACTTGATTAACTCTACTCGGCGCTGAAGCTGCAAAGCAGCATCACATCGGGTGAGTTATCAGCAAGATACTTTACCGCTGAAAGGGCGCTAGCTTTAACCCCGAAGATTATCAACAGAGCCGCAAAAGTGCACAACAGCGCGATGAGAGCAGAGTACTGTTTAGCACCGGCCTGTCAGCCAACTCCGGGGTTTAACGTTTCACGAGGCATTTATCTCATCGCGAAACGCTCGATCACATTTCTCTAACGTCGGATCGGAACCGGCCCGAAAGCGTCAGGCGATACGGTAGCCACCGAACCGCACAGCGGCCCGCTTGCGGCGACGCAGCGCTCCCCCGATCATTCCCAAACCGCCGATCATCATGCCCCAGGTCGCCGGTTCAGGAACGGGCGACGTAATCGCGGGCGGGACCGACAGCGTTTGTGACGAGGAGAAGGCCGACGTGCCGGTCTGGTTGAAACTGATCGTCAGCGACGTCGGCGTCGGGTCGATATCGGGCGCGGTGCTTGTCGTGTTGCCGAGCAGGAACAGCGAGATGCTCGACGAGACGCCGTTGATCACATTGAAGGTCTGAGTGGTCACGCTGGTGGGCGTGAAATTGAAGCTGCTCGTGCCATCTGCGAACTGGAAGAAGTTGCTTACGCTCTGGTTAATGGTCGTCCCGACCATGTTGGAGAACGACAAGGTGCCATTCTCGGTGCCGGTTTTCCCGGTCACGCCAGCGAACGCTCCGGTGCCGAGCACCTGAAACGTGGTGCCGAAATTGGCCATGTAGGTCGCCGGATTGGTGGTCAGATTGACCGTGGGAATGTACAGGTCGGCGATGCTAACCGTGCCAGCGGCGATCGGGACCGCCGAGGCCGGCGCGGAAAGGGCTGTTGCGGCAACCAACGTCCCGGCGAACAAGAGTCGTGAATGAACCGTCATGCGCGTTTCCTTCCCTGAGTCAGAGACTTGCGAAAGACTTATCAGGAATGCGGCATTATACCTATACCTAAGTTAACCGCGCTTTGATTCTTCGAATGTCTTGGGGCAATCGCACCTTTATTACGCTTTTCATGCGCTTGCGCCCGCTCAGGGATCGACTCCGTACCAGTCGAGCAGTGTTGAGAGGAACGGGTCGTTAAGCCCATCCAGCCTCCGTTTTGTGCTGATTGGTAGTCCGGTGCCCTGCCGAGTTCTCCGTCACCCCGGTAAGCGCGTTGCAATCCGACCTCAGGCGAGCAGCAAGCGGGGCGCTGGCAATTGGCGAGAAGCAGGACGCGTCAGCAACCCCGTTGCCCGCACCTTGTCACGGGCCACGCTATCGGCGATGTCATACAGGTCCCGAGGGTGCAGCCCCACGCCCGCCAGCGCCGAAACGAGCCCGCCCGCCCGCTTCGCATGGAGGAACTCGCGCAAAATCCACTTGCGCCGGGTATCGGCGACGCGACGCGCCAGCGATCGGCGAGCCGGCGTTGACAGGACGCCTCGCGCCATTAATTCCCGTTCGGCAGTCAACAGCGCGCCCAAGTCCTCGCGGCTATGCCGCGCGCTAAGCGACGTTTCGCGTTCCACCGCGAGATAGCCGACCGCGGTGGTCAGCCGGAACCGCGCGCCTGCCGCGAGCAGCTTGATATAGAGAATAAAATCCTCTCCGAGACGAAGCCGCTCGTCATAACGTAAGGAGGATACCTCAAGCACCTCACGCCGGATCACTGGCTTCAAGAAGCCCAGTTGCGTGCGTGCGCGCGACCGGCGACTTGTGGAGCCCGCGATTAATCGGTGCATGTCAAGCTCGCTCACCTTCTCCGTTACCGGCGGGATCACAATCGAGGCAAGGTCGGTAAACCCCGCTTCAGGCACGAACACGATGTTGTCCGCGATGACGTCCCAGTCCGGTATCGCGAGCAGACGCGCGAAGCGGCCCGGGAGCACCACATCGTCCGAGTCGAGCACCGCGACGAAGCAGGCGCGCGCCAGGGCGAACGCATGATTGCGCGCCGCGGATGGACCCTTATTGACGGGCAGCCGCTCGACACGCAGCCGTCCGGACCCGTCATCCGCCGCGCGGGCGACCAACGCGGTATCGTCGCTGGAGCCGTCATCGACCACGAATATCTCTGTAACCTCGGCTTCCTGCAAAGCGGAGCGGATGGCGCGACCGATTGTTGCCGCAGCGTCCCTTGCGGCGATGATCACGCAGACCCCGTCCTCGCTTGACATCGTTCCTCCCGAACCCGCCCGCCTTCAGGCGACCGCAGATGCTTACCAACCGGTCCCGCCTATGCCAAACCGGCGCACATGAGACCACCCTCACCCACCCCCGCCGTGTCGGTGCTTATTGCCAGCTACGGCGCGCAGGCATTCATCGAACGCGCGATTCGGTCGGTGCTCGCGCAAACCTTGGCCGATCTGGAGGTGGTCGTCGTCGACGACGTCTCTCCCGAAGGGAGCGCCGCGATCGTGGAGGCGCTAGCGCAAGAGGATGCGCGCGTACGGCTGGTCCGGATGGAGGTGAACGGCGGCCCGGCGGCGGCACGCAATCGCGCGATCGCCGAAGCACGCGGGCGCTGGCTTGCGGTGGTCGACAGCGACGACTTGCTCGCCCCCGATCGCCTCGAGACCTTGATCGCTGCGGCGGAGGCGGCGGACGCGGACATGATCGCCGACGATCTGCTGGTGTTCGATGACGGCAAGGCGAACGGGGCGAAACCGTTCCTGAGCGCGCGCGACCGTCGCGTGGGAGTGTTTGATCTCAGCCTGGGCGAGTATATCCGGCGATCCGTCATGTATGGTGCCGACCCGAATCCCGGTTTCCTGAAACCAATGATCAAGCGTATGTCGCTGGACGCGCTCGGCATCCGCTATGACGAGCGGCTACGGATCGGCGAGGACGACGATCTTGTGATAAGGTTACTGCTGGGCGGCTTACGCTATCGGGTCGTCGCCCGTCCCGGCTATTTCTATCGCAAGCACGGGATCTCTATCTCACATCGCCTGAGCACCAGCGCGCTCGACGCGATGATCGCGGCGAACGAGGTCCTTCACCGCCGGATCACAATCCAGCATCCGGATCTTTCCCGCGCTTGCCGGGTCCGATCGACCGGGCTTCGACGCGCGCGCGCGTTTGACCAACTGGTTTCGGCGATGAAGGAGCGGCGGTTCGGCACCGCTCTCTTCATCGCGATACGCGCGCCCGAGGCGCTCCCGCTGTTGCGCATGCCGCTTTCCGGACTGGCGCGACGGCTTCGCCGCTCGCCTCGGGTCCGGTCCCGGTCCGTCGAAAGTGATGAATTGCGTGTGCTGCTCGACTTTCGCGAGGCGCTTACTCAGCCCTGAGCCGCAAACGGTCGCGTGCCGGGATCTGCGGTTCAACCAAGCGTCGTTGGGGGAACGTGGCTTCGGCTCGACGCCTCGGCGAGGCCGTCACGGCGAAGCAGATCAACCCTATAAAGACAGTTCCGGTGAGCGTGACTGGTCCGTAGTTGATCGTCTCAACCGGAGTTCGGATCAGAAAATAGACGGTGACAGCGACTGCGGTCGCGGACAGCACACCGCCCGACCGCAAAGCCGTGAACAGATTATGAAGGAAATGGTAAATTATACCTAACACGATGAATGCAAGTCCGATCCATCCATCTTCGATCAAGATATCGCGATAAGTATTGTGAAAGGTGAATCCCGTCATGGGCTGAACGCCCATCATTCGCCAGACTGTCATGGCGTCGGGGTTCGTATAGTACCAGAACGCGCTGTAACCGCGCCCCAGCATGGGTTGTTCGGCGATCAGGCGATCCGCGATGTCCCATAGCTCGGTGCGACCGGTCAGTGTCGTATCCTTTCCGAAGCGTTGCAGGACGTAGGTGAACAGCTCCTGCTCGATCTCCTTTCCAAAGGTAAGGTAAACCACCGCCGCCCCGAGAAGCGCCACGATGATCGCGACACGGAACGGCGTCGCCAGTCGGCGATATGCAATGAGCGCCGCGAACGTCGACAATGCCAGCGAGGTCGAGATCAACGCTCCGGTCGCCCGCGACGCCAGCAGGGCGGTGAACCCCGCCAGAAGCCCGAGCAACCCGACGGAGATCATGAGCCGACCGAACCGGGTGCCCGACCACGCCAACATCGCGCACGACAGGATTACTTCCATGGCGGCGGTGTGCCCGAACTGGTTCTTGCCGGAACCGATACCGCTGAATGCGGTGTCGCTGGCCCCCATTGCGATCAGGTGGCCGAAAACTAGCGAATATAGAACAAAGCCGAACAGCGTAACAAACAGCGCCGTGACCACCTCGCGGCGATGCGGCATCGAACCCAGCGCGCAAACGCCGACGAGCGATCCGACCAAGATCAGCGACGAGTGCCACGTTCGCCCCGGGTCGATCGACCAGCCGGCGGAGAATACCGCCCAGATCGGGAATATCCAGAGCAGCGCGTTGCGCCTGTTCGCGGCGAGGGTGAAATGCGGGAACAACAGCGCCGTGACGCCGGCCAGACCCAGATACGCCGCCACGCCCGCCGGCTTGCCCAGATCTTCCGCGACCATCCCAGCCGTCGCGATCGCGAGGGTCAATCCGAACGACACCCAGGCACCGGGGACGCGCATGGCGAGGTAATCGAAATGCCGGGCCGGTGCCGATCCGGCAAAGGAAGCACGCGAAAGCTCGTTCATCGCTTGTCCAAGTCCTTCTTTGAGCCACGCCGAATTTGCTGCGGCAACTATGACAGGTTCGGAATTGCGGTGCCACCGGCCCAAACCGGCTTCGGCAAGCCCTTTCGCGTCGACGCTTGTCGCGCGCGCTCGACGTCGATATGCGGCTGGAGAAATAAACGTTGGAAGGACCATCGATGCGTCGGGGGTTACGGTGTGCTTCGTTGGTTTTGCTCCTCGCGACGGGGCCGCTTTCGGCTCAGATATCCGGCGCACCCGCGGGACCGGTGATGCCGATGGCACCGCCGCCCCGCGCGGGTGGATCAGCGCAAGTCGATTCCCCGGCCGGGGCAAGCGTGGCGCCCTCGACTTATGTGCTCGGCCCGGGCGACCGGGTTCGGATCACCGTTTACGGCGAGGACAGGTTGTCTGGTGAGTATGTCATCACCTCCACCGGCGAGCTCTCCTTTCCCCTGATCGGCAATATGCGGGTCGGCGGCATCAGCGTCGCCGATCTGCAATCGCTTGTCCGCACCAGACTCGCGAGCGGGTATCTGAACGACCCGCGAGTAACGGCGGAGGTGCTGACGTTCCGGCCCTTCTATGTGCTGGGTGAGGTCGCCCGTCCCGGGCAGTACCCCTATGTCGACGGGCTGACCGTCCAGCAGGCGATCGCGACGGCGGGCGGCTATACCTATCGCGCGAAACGCAGCTTGATCTTCTTGCGCGGACCGCAACAGGGGAGCGAGCAGCGGGTCGATCTGAAAAAGGAGCCGTTGAAGACCGTGCGGCCGGGCGACACGATCCGGATCGGCGAGCGCTTCTTCTAGGTCGAGCTCGGCCCGGGCAAGTTCGAACCTGATCTTGTCATGACAGGTCGATGCCGCGCGTGGTCAGCTGTGTTTCCTCGCGCTCGACGGTGGACGCGCCTTGCCCGACCAAGGCGCGCAACAATCGGGTGAGCGGTCGCTCGACCGTCCAGTGAAGCGTGACCGCGACCGCTCCCACGAGCCCGAGCACGAGCAAGATCGTGCCGGTCAGCAGCACGGGCGAGCCCGCGACCTCCGCTATCGGGACTGCCTTCACGAATGCCTGAATGACGAACGGGTGTACGAGGTACAGCGTGTAGCTTGCTACGCCCAGCAGCTGCACAAAGCGGCTGCGGCAGGCGTAGCCATGCGTTTCAAGCGAGATCGCCCCGCACAGGATCGCGGTCGCCGGAACCCCGCTCCACAAGGCGCGCTCTCCGAGCGGGACGACAAGATAGCGTCCGAGCAATACCGCCGCGCCGGCCAGGATGGCCAGCCACGCCGCCATGGGCGATAATGACCCCCATCGCCTCATCGCGAGCGCCAGGGCCATGCCGATCGCGAACTCCAATACGATCAGGTCGCCATAGAACCGAACGACGATCGAGACGCTCGGGAATAACCACCCGAACAGCGGCATTGCCCAAATCACGAGGAGCGCCGCAACTGCGCTTCGGCGTCGCGGCAGCAGCAACGACAGGGCAAACACAAAGTAAAAGAACATCTCATAATTAAGCGTCCAACCGAGAAACAGAACCGGCTGAATACGGCCTTGCCCCTTGTCAAAAGGAATAAATATCAAGGATTTTACGAGGTCTATAGTCGACGCGCTTGTCGAGCGCAGCACGTCAGGAGTAAACATCGCAAGTGAAAACACGAGCAATGTGCAAATCCAATACATCGGGACAACACGAATGATCCTGCTAAGTATGAAGCGCTTAGCAGATGTTGGCTTTTCCGAGGTCGTGAGCACCATCAGATAACCGGAGATGACAAAAAACAAGTCGACGCCGCAATTTCCAAAGACCGTCGGCTCTTGCGAAACGCCGGCAGCAAACAGCAACGTCCCGAGATGAACAGTCACGACCAAGTAGGCCGCCACCGCCCTAAGCAGCTGTACATTTAGGAGCATGATGTCGTGAAGCCGCCTCGCCGCCGGTCCTCGCCTTGAAGCGGGACCGGGCCATGCGTCAAGTCGGCAGCTTGTCCGACTACCGGTGGCAAGGCTATTACCCGCCTGCCATCGCCGTCGCGCACTCGTCCGCGCCGGGCACCGCGAGACAATCGAGCCGGTTCAAGGCCCGGAGCACTTCGATGCTCGCGACGTAGGCATCATGCCGCGAATCGAGCAGCGCGGACTGCGCGTCGATCAGCTCCAGGCTGGCGTTGAGCACGTCGAGCACCGTGCGTTCGCCGCCGCGGAGCGCGTTCTGCGTTCCGGCGAGCGCTTCGCGAGATGCCGCCACGCGCTGCTTATCCAACACGATCATCGCCGCTTCCGCCCGGTAGTCGATCGCCGCCGCCCGCGCATCGGCGACCGCGCGCCGCTCAGCGATCTCGCGCGTGCCGCTCGCCTCCGCCTCGCCCGCGCGCGCGCGCGCCACCTCCGCGCGCACCAGTCCGCCCGAGTAGATGGGTACCGACACCGACACCGTCGCTTGCGCGCCGCCGCCGCGCTGGTCGGGATAGCCCGCATAGCTTTGTCGGTAGTTGTGATATTGGCCCGACCCGGCCGCCGACAGCGAAGGTCGTCCATCGGCGCGCGCTGCGGCGATGTCCGCGCGAGCGGCCGCCAGAGTCGCATCTGCGCTCGCCACCGCCGGACTGCGCGCGGCGGTGACTGGCGCGACCCGATCGGGGTCGGGGGGCGCGGGCAAGGGCGGCGCTGGCGCCAACTCACCCGGCACGGTGCCAACGAGTTGCGCATATCGGTCCTCTGATTGCGCCAGACGGCTGCGCGCCGCTTCGAGTCGGCCTTGGCCGAGGCTCAGCCGGGCGAGCGACTGACTCACGTCGGTGCGGGTGCCATCACCCGCCGCGAAACGACGCCGCGCCGCTTCGAGCGTCCGCTCGAGCAGACCGGCATTGTCCCGCGTGAGCGCGACCGCCTCCCGATCGCGGAGCACGTCGAGATAGGCCGTTACCGCTCCCGCGACCGCGTCCGCCCGGGCTCCGTCGAGCTCTGCCGTCGCCGCGCCCGCCCGTGCCCGTGCGCCGCGGATCGAGGCGGTTGTCTTGCCGCCGCTATAGATCGGGAATTGCAGGTTCAGTCCGCTATCCAGCGTCCGGTCAAATCCGGCCTGGGCGTTCGCTCCCCGAGTACCCTGGAGAGCGCTGGCATCGCCCGACAGGCGGGGGCGTGCCGCGGCGCGCTCCACCTTTACCGTCGCATCCGCGGCGGCGGCCCTTGCCCGTTCGCGCGCGACAAGCGGGCTGCCGTCCGCCACCGCCCGGACTACATCCGCCAGCGTCTCGGCCCCGGCATCGCCGCCGACCAGCAGATAGAAAAGGATGAATACCGCCACGGCACCCCGCAGCGGCGTCAGGCGCCCGCTTGGTTCAACCATTCTCTCTGTTCCTTGTCCCGACATGCAGGGTCAGGGGATGCCCTATGCGAGTTAATCTCCCGCTAACCTGTTTGACCGAAACGGCTTTCGCCGTTTCTTAACGGCACG
>CAXSEO010000042.1:0-9666 GCA_964235525.1 uncultured Sphingomonas sp.
GTCAAGCGCGAGCGGCACCGGCTGGCGGTGCGCGCCGCGGCGGTGTCGGGCAGCCCCAAGTTCTTCCTCGGCACCGACAGCGCGCCGCACCCCGTGGACGCGAAGGAGTCCGCCTGCGGGTGCGCGGGCATCTTCAATGCACCACACGCGCTGGAGAGCTATCTGGCGGTGTTCGAGGCGGAGGGTGCGCTCGACCGGTTCGCCCCGTTCGCGAGCGAGCATGGTGCGTGCTTCTACGGGCTGCCGTTGAACGAGGGCACGGTGACGCTGGTGCGCGACGGGGTGGAGGTCGCGGCGATGGAGGCGGAGGTGGTGCCGTTCCACGCGGGCGAGCGGCTGGCGTGGCGGCTGGCAGACGCGCCGTCCCGCGACGGGATCGGCGCGCCCTGACGCAGGTTGTTGCCTGATGACGTCTCCGGGCCGATAAGCAAGCCGCGACCGAGGCTTGCGGGGAGGGCCGCCGACGCATGGCGATGTTTCCGAGCCGCCGCCCCAGGCAGAAATCCTCGCTGCTCGCCGAGTTCGACGAAGAGATCGCGCAGCAGGCTTCGGCGCGCGAGGAGGCTGAGCGCGTAGAGCCGCTGAAGCCGTGGTCGGGGGCGGAAGCGGTGACCTCCGCTCCGGCCCCGTCCGCTGCGAAGCGCGTGCCGGAACCGCCCGCCGCTCGATCGCCAGGATCGGGTGGCGCTGACGCCGAGGAGCCGGAAGAGCCGGTGGAGGCCCGAGCCGCTCCGGCGTCGAACGAGTCCACCCCAGCCCCGGTGAACACGCCCGCGCCGATAACCCCTCCGGCCGCCATAGAACCCGCCGCCATAGAACCCGCCGCCCCGACCAGGACCGCTTCGCCGCCCGCCGCCGAGGTTCGGGTCGAGCCGGTGCACGCTGCCGCTGATGTCTCGCCCCCGCTCTTGGCCGCGCCCGTCGAGGTCGAGGCGAGCGCGGTGTCGGCTCCGCCGGAGTCGCCCGCGTTCGGCGATGTCGAGGTGCGGATCGGACGCTCGCGTCGACCCCGGACCGGCGCGGGCGTGTACGCGCTCGCGGCGGCGCTGGCAGTCGTGGTGGGCAGCGGAGCTTGGTTCGCGGAGCATCGTTCGGCATTGCCGCCGCCTCCTACCGCTCCCCGGCTTGCGCCGCCCCCCGCCGCTGCACCCGTAGCGCCGCCGCGCGCGCCAGCGCCGCTCCCGCCGCTTCCGACCCGGCCCGCGCCGGTTGCGCTACCCGCGCCCGAGATCGCCGTCGCGCCTGCTCCTGTCGTGCCGTCCGCTCCGCAGGTCGCGGTCGCGCGCGTGCGCCGCGCGCCACGTCCGGCCGCGCCGGACGAGGAGGCTGTACCTGCTACGCGTCCCCGCCATCGCGCACCCGTGGCGGTCGCCTCGCGCGAGACCGCGCCGCCCGCCGTGCGACGTGAGGACGCCATACCGCCGCCGCGACTCGCCGGGGCACCCGCCCTGCGCGCCGCCGACGCGGCCCCGCCCTCGACCGGCGTGGTCCAACTCGCCACCGCCACCACCACCGACCCAGCACCGAGGAGCGACGATGACCCTGCAGGCAAGCGCAAGCGTGCGACACGGCGCGCGGCGATCGACGCGATCCGGGCGCTGCAGATGCGCTAGCGCCCTTTTTTTGGCGCTGTTGGCGGTGCCCGGCGCGGCGTTGGCCGACCCGAGTGACCCGGCTGCGCCCGCGAGCGACGCAGTGAAGTCCGCCACGCCGGGCATCACGACCAGCGACGCGCAGATGCCGAGCGGGAGCGACATGCCCGGGGCGATGGCGGCGACGCCGGGCGGCCTCACGCTGTCGCTCGGCGGTTCGGGGTGGAGCGGCAAGTTCGGCTTCGCGAACCGCACGACGATCAGCGCCGCCACCGTCGACGCGCGGTTCCGGCGCGGCGACGTCTTCCTCAGCGGCAGCGTTCCCTATGAGCAGGTGATCAGCGACTCGGCGATCTTCCCTGGCATTGACGGGACGCCGCTGGTCGCCGCGCCCAGTGCCGCCGCGTTCGGGATCGCGCGGCGGCGCTACGGGCTGGGCGACTTGACGCTGGGGGTGGGCGCGACGGTGCTTCACGAGGACAGCGCGGGGGTCGACCTGTCGGTGGCGGCGCGCGTCAAGCTGCCGACCGCGTCGAACGACCAGCTCTCGACGCGGCGTACCGACGCCTCGTTCCGGGTCGAGGCGAGCAAGACGTTCGGCCGCGTCGCGCCGATCGCGATGCTCTCCTACCGCACCTTTGGTGACACCGCGCAGTGGCGGTTGCGCGACGGTGTCGCGGGCTCGGTCGGGGCGAGCTACATCGTCGGGCGGGGCACGGTGATCCTGCTCACCTACGATTATGCCGAGCGGACCAGCGCCTATATCGGCCCCGCGAACGCGGTCGTGCTCGGCGCGTCGCGCCCGCTCGGCGAGCGGCTGCGGCTGACCGGGTTCGCGAGCGCGGGGCTGTCGTCGGGCGCGGCGGGCGTGTCGGCGGGGGTGTCGATCGGCTACCGGTTCGGGTGAGGCGTCAGTCGCCCGGCAGGATGGCGGCGAGCACCTGGCGCGCGGCGTCCTTGATCACGCCGCCTTCCGCCGGGTCGCCGCGGGCGAGCGAGAACATGAAGTTCCTTGCGTCCTCCAGCGAGATGTGCGGGGGCAGCGGCGGCACGTCCGGGTCGCATTTCACCTCCAGCACCACCGGCGTGCGCGCGGCCAGCGCCTCGTCCCAGCACGCGCCCAACCGCTCGGGGTCGTCGCAGTAGATGCCCTTGAACCCCAGAATCTGCGCGAACTGGTGATACGGGAAGTTCGGCAGCGTCTGCGTCGCCGCGAACTTGGGATTGCCCTCCATCACCCGCTGTTCCCAGGTGACCTCGTTCAGATCCTCGTTGTTGAGCACGCAGACGATGAAGCGCGGGTCGGCCCAGCCCTGCCAGTATTTCTGGACGGTGATCAGCTCGGCCATGTTGTTCATCTGCATCGCGCCGTCGCCGACGCTGGCGATCACCGGCCGGGTCGGGTGCGCGAACTTGGCCGCGATCGCGTAGGGCACGCCCGCGCCGACCGAGGCGAGCCCGCCCGACAGCGAGCCGCGCATCCCGCGCTTCATCTTGAGGTCGCGCGCGTACCAGTTGGCGCAGCTCCCTGAGTCCGCGGTCAGGATGACGTCGGCGGGCAGCCGCTCGGACAGCTCGGTGAAGATGCGTTGCGGATTGACCGGGTTCGCCTTCGCATGCGCGCGGTCGATTACCACCCGGTGCCAGTCCTCGTTCCAGGCATCGATCGTATCACGCCAGCCGGTGTCGGGCTGCGCCTCCAGCATCGGCAGCAGCGCGCGCAATGTCTCGGCGGCGTCGCCTTGCAGCGGCACCTCGCACGGGTAGCGCAAGGACAGCATCGCCGGGTCGAGGTCGATCTGGACGCCCGGCACGCTACCGTCTTTGGGCAGGAACTCCGCCCAGGGAAAGCCGGTGCCGATCATCAGCAGCGCGTCGCACTCGTTCATCATGTCGGACGACGGCTTGGTGCCGAGCAGCCCGATGCAGCCCGTTACCCAGGGCAGGTCGTCGGGCAGCGTGTCCTTGCCGAGCAGCGCCTTGGCCGCGCACGCGCCCAGCCGGTCGGCGACCGCGATCACCTCGTCGACCGCGCCCGCCGCGCCCGCGCCGACCAGGATGGCGAGCTTCTTCGCGCCGTTGAGGATCGCGGCGGCGCGGCGCAGGTCCGCTTCCTGCGGCACCACCACCGGCTTTGACCAGCCGACGCCCGAGAAGGTCGAGCCGTGCGCGCGGGGCGGCTGCTCCATCGGCAGTTCCTGGAGGTCGTGCGGGATCACCAGCGCGGTGACGCGCTTGCCCGACACCGCGATGCGGATCGCGCGGTCGATCAGGTGGCGCACCTGCGCGGGCGCGGAGGCGGTGGCGACGTAATCGGAGGCGACGTCCTTGAACATCGACTGGAGGTCGATCTCCTGCTGGTAGTTCGCGCCGATCGCGGTGCGCGGCGTCTGCCCCGCGATCGCGAGCACCGGCATGTGATCTAGCTTGGCGTCGTAGAGGCCGGTCACGAGGTGCGACGCGCCCGGGCCGGAGGTGGCGATGCAGACGCCGAGCTCGCCGGTGAACTTGGCGTGCGCGGACGCCATGAACGCGGCCATCTCCTCATGCCGGACCTGGACGAACTCGAAATCGTCGCGCTTTTGCAGAGCGCCGAGCAGCCCGTTGATGCCGTCGCCGGGATAGCCGAAGATGCGGCGGACGCCCCATTGGTGGAGCCGCTCCCAGAAGAAATCGCTCACGGTCTGGCGCATGGGTCGATTCCTTGTCGCTGGTGGCGGGAGAACGGGCGGGCGGGGGCGGCGTTCCCGCGCGGGAACCGGCGGCTGGCTGACGCGCTTCTCGCGCATGAGCAACACCATCCCGCGCCACCCCGAGGTCGACCGCGAGCGCGACCGCGCGCTCAGGCCGCCCAGCGCCGACAGCTATTCGGGCGAGGATTACAACATCGCCGACGAAGCCGCGCTCGGCCGCGTGCACCAGAGCGGCGAGGCGACGAGCTGGACGCCCGGTCCCGCCGACCCGGGCGCGACGCACGGCACCCGCGACCTGCCGCCCGACGTGGGCAAGCGCGCCTGGTCCGACCCGGTGACGGGCGAGGTCCACGGCTCGGGCGCGGCGGACGGCGGCGGCGCGGGCGGCGAGAATTACGACGATGCGCCCGGCGATGCCGACTCGGTCGCGGGCGGCCCGGGCGGGCGCTCATAGCCCGGGAGATTGCGGGCGTGCGCCGCCCGCCGCCGCTGCTGGTCGCGGCGGGGCTGGTGGCGCTGGCGATCGGGTTGCTGCTGCTCGGCGGGCTGGCGGTCGATCGCTGGCCGTTTGGGTTCGACCGCGCGATCATGCTCGGGCTGCGGACGCCGGGGCACCTCGACGTACCGGTCGGCCCGCGCGGGTTGAAGGCGGTGATGATCGACGTCACCGCGCTGGGCAGCGTGCCGATCCTGACGCTGGCGGTGCTGGCCGCCGTAGGGCTGCTGCTCGCGTTGCGGCGACAGGTGACCGCGCTTCTGGTCGTCGTGGCGACGTCGAGCGCGGGACTGATGGTAGAGCTGCTCAAGCACGAAGTCGGGCGGCCCCGGCCGACCATCGTCCCGCACCTGGTCGACGCCTCGGGTCTCAGCTTTCCGAGCGGGCATTCGGCGGGGAGCGCAGCCACGTACCTAACGCTGGCCGCGCTCGCGACGCAGGTGGTGGACCGCGAGGCGGTCCGGCGCTACCTCATCGCGGTCGCGCTGCTGCTGGTCGGCGCGATCGGGGTCAGCCGGGTGTATCTGGGCGTCCACTGGCCGAGTGACGTGCTGGCCGGGTGGAGCTTCGGGACGCTATGGGCGCTTGGCTGGTGGAAGCTCGGCGCGCGATTCCGCGAGTCAGTCGGCCCCGAGCGCGAGCAACCGCTCGGCGGCGCGCAGGTGCGGCGCGTCGACCATGCGCCCGCCCAGCTGTAGCGCGCCCGCGCCGGGGTTGGCGGCGAACACGTCGACGATCGCCTGTGCCCGCTCGCGCTCTTCCGGGGTGGGCGTGAAGGCGGCGTTGATGACCGCGACCTGCGCGGGGTGGATCGCCATCATGCCGCTGAACCCGTCGCGCCGCCCGCGCGCGGCATAGGCGGCGAGGCCGTCGAGATCGCGGAAATCGGGGTACACCGTCTCGATCGCGGGCACCCCCGCCGCGTGGGCGGCAAACAGGGTGAGCGAGCGGGCGAGCTGATAGGGTGCGGTGTAGCCGCCGTCCGCCTCGCGCGCGCTGCTCGCGCCGATCGCGGCGGGGAGATCCTCCGCGCCCCAGGTAAGGCCCGCGAGGTGGGCGGCGACCTGCGTGTAGGTACCGAGCTGGAACATGGCGGCGGCGGTTTCTGTGGCGATGGGGAGGATGGGCACGTCCACCCCCAGCGCGCGTAGCCGCGCGACGCTCGCCGCGCCTTCCGCCTTGGGAAGGACGATACCGTCAGGGCGGGCGGGAAGGATGGCGGCGAGGTCGGCCTCGATCAGCCCGGAGTCGAGCGGGTTGACGCGGACGAGGAGGAAGGGGCGATGCGCTTCGACGTCGGGAGAGGTTTCATCTCCGTTCGTGCTGAGCTTGTCGAAGCACTGTTCTTCTACTGCGGTGGTAGAAGAAAGCAGTCCTTCGACAAGCTCAGGACGAACGGGAAGGGGGAGCGAGGGAGGCCTGCTGACCCTGTCGTGGAGAAACCCCGCCACCGCCTCCCGTGCCGCCGCCTTCCGCTCGGGCACCACCGCGTCCTCCAGGTCGAGGATCAGCGCGTCCGCACCGCTCGCCGCCGCCTTCGCGAACCGCTCCGGCCGATCGCCGGGGACGAACAGCAGCGAGCGGAGCCGCCTCAACGCCCCATCTCGGTGAGTTTGCGTTCCCAAGCGAGCGCGTCACGAACGATCGTGTCGAGGTCGTCGCGCTCGGGCCGCCACGGCAGGCGGCTGAGGATCGCGCGGTTGTCCGCGACCAGCTCGGCGGGGTCGCCCGCGCGCCGTCCCTCCAGCCGCCGCTCGATGCGGCGGTTGGTCACCCGGTCGACCGCGTCGAGCACCTCCAGCACCGAAAAGCCGCGCCCATAGCCGCAATTGAGCGTGTGACTCCGCCCCGGCTCCGCCACCAGCAGCTCGAGCGCGGCGACGTGGGCGGCGGCAAGGTCGCTGACGTGGATATAATCGCGCACCCCCGTCCCGTCGCGGGTCGGGAAGTCGGTCCCGTACACCCCCACCGCGTCGCGCCGTCCGGTCGCGGCCTCCACCGCGATCTTGATCAGGTGGGTCGCGCCCACCGTGCTCTGCCCCGAGCGCGCCTTCGGGTCGGCCCCCGCGACGTTGAAGTAGCGCAGGCAGGCATAGTTCATCAAGTGCGCGGCGGCGACATCGCGGAGCATCTGCTCAGTCATCAGCTTGGACCAGCCATAGGGGTTGATCGGCCGCGTCGGGTCGCCTTCCGCCACCGGCACCCGCTCGGGGGTGCCATAAGTCGCGGCGGTCGACGAGAAGATGAAATGCGGCACCCCCGCCGCGACCGCGCTCTCGATCAGCGTGCGCGAGGCGGCGGTGTTGTTGCGATAGTATTTGAGCGGGTCGCTGACCGACTCGGGCACCACCACCGACCCCGCGAAGTGCATGATCGCGCGCACGTCTTGGTCGCGCATCACCCCGGCCAGCGCCGGGTCCTCGACCGCCATCTCGACCAACGTCGCGCGCGCGTCGACGGCCCAGGCGAAGCCGGTGACGAGGTTGTCGACCACCACCACTTCATGGCCCGCGTCGAGCAGCGCCAGCACCGCGTGGCTGCCGATATAGCCCGCCCCGCCCGTCACCATCACCTTGCCGTCGAGCACATGGCACCTCCCCTTTGCGGGCGCGGTAGCGGCTTCCTATCTTCTTCGCAAAGGAGTGCGGTGATGACGCAATACTGGACGCTCGCGGGCGGTTGTTTCTGGTGCACGGAGGCGGTGTTCAAGGACGTGATCGGGGTCGAGTCGGTCGAGTCGGGCTATATCGGCGGCTCGGTGGCGAACCCGAACTACAACCAGGTCTGCGGCGGTGGCACCGGCCATGCGGAGGCGATCCGCGTCGGTTTCGACTCCGACCAGGTGAGTTCGGGCGACATCCTCGACATCTTCTTCGCCACCCACGACCCGACCCAGCTCAACCGGCAGGGCAACGACGTCGGCACGCAATATCGCTCGGCGATCTTCCCCGACGGCGCGGAGCAGGAGGCGGAGGCGCGCGCCGCGATCGCGCGCGCGCAGGAAGGGTCCCGCCCGATCGTCACCACGGTCGAGCCGATGGCGACCTGGTACCCGGCCGAGGGTTATCACCAGGATTACTGGGAGACCTCGGGCCGCTCAAACCCGTACTGCCTCGCGGTGATCCCGCCCAAGCTGCAGAAGCTCAGGAGGAGCTTCGCCGCGCGGTCAAAGGCGGTAGTGGCGGTTTAGCGGTGCGCCGCGCGGCGGAGGCGGTCGTTGATCGCCGCGCCGGGGCCATGCTCCGGCACCGGCGCGACCGCGATGCGCGGGCGGGGCGAGGCGTCGGCGGAGTGGAGCGCGTCGAACAGGCGCGCGGCGGCTTCGGCGAGGTCGCCGGTCGCGGAGAGCGTCGCATCGCCTTTTACCGCGCCAAAGCCGATCAGCCACTCGTCGGGTCGCGCCTCACTCGCATCGAGGCGTAGAGGCTTGTTCGGGGCGTAGTGTGTCGCGAGTTGGCCGGGAGCTGTGATCGGCTCCGCATCGCTATTCCCCGGCGAAGGCCGGGGCCCAGTCACGATGGTCGATGTGGGTGAGCGTGGTCCCTTGTCCCCGCACGGCAGCCTGCCTGGGCCCCGGCCTTCGCCGGGGAACGGTGAAGGGGCTAGCTCGGCGAAGACGTCTTTCAGCATCTCCGCCGTGAGCGGCCCCGGTCGCAGGATCGCGCGCCCCGCGACGATTGTCGACTCCACCCCCGCCGCGCACGCGCCGTCGTCGATCACCAAGTGCGCATGGCTGCCGAGGCTGGTGACGACGTGCGCGGCACGGGTAGGACTGATGCCGTTGCTGCGATTGGCGGAGGGCGCGGCGAGCGGCGCGCCCGTCGCCTCCAGCAACGCGCGCATCGCGCGGTGGGCGGGCACGCGGACCGCCACCGTATCGAGCCCGGCGGTGACGAGCGAGGCGATGCCCGCCTCTGCCCTCAGCGGCAGCACCAGCGTCAGCGGCCCCGGCCAGAACCGCTCGGCGAGCGCGCGTGCGGTGGCATCGAACTCGGCGATCGCCTCCGCCGCCGCGAGATCGAGGACGTGGACGATCAGCGGGTTGACCGACGGTCGACCCTTGGCCGCGTAGACGCGCGCCACCGCCGCCGGGTCCCGCGCGTCCGCGGCGAGGCCGTACACCGTCTCGGTCGGCACCGCGACGATACCGCCCGCCTTGATGCAGGTTGCAGCAACCGCGATCGCCTCTGGGCCGAACGGCAAGACGGTTGGAGCGAGCATCGCCGGTGGCTATATCGCCTCTGACCCGCTGATACGAGGACCCGCGATGCCGTTCACCGCCCCCACCGCCGAGCAGCGTTTCGCGCTGGAGCAGAGTGCCGGCCTTGCCGAGCTCGCCGCCACCGAACGGTTCGCGGCCGCCTCGCCCGACGTGGTCGACGCGGTGCTCGACGGGGTGGGCCAGTTCGCGGCGGGCGAATGGGCCCCGCTGGCCAAGATCGGCGACACCGTCGGCGCGCGCTGGACGCCCGAGGGCGTGGTGATGCCCGAGGGATATATTGGGGCCTACCACGACTATGTCGAACAAGGCTGGGGCACGATCGGCGCGCCCGAGGACTGGGGCGGGCAGGGCTTGCCCTTCGCGCTGCAGACGGCGGTGCTGGAGACGCTGGGCGGGGCGAACATGGGCTTCGCGCTGTGCCCGACGCTGACGGTCGGCGCGATCGAGGCGCTCAGCCATCACGGCAGCCCCGAGCAGCAGGCCGCGTACCTGCCGCACCTCGCCACCGGCGAGTGGACGGGCACGATGAACCTGACCGAGCCGCAGGCGGGCAGCGATGTCGGCGCGCTGCGCACCCGCGCCGAGCCGCGGGGCGACGGCAAGTGGAGGCTCAAGGGCACCAAGATCTACATCTCGTTCGGCGATCACGACATGGCACCCAAC
>CAXSEO010000043.1:0-9627 GCA_964235525.1 uncultured Sphingomonas sp.
GCCAGATCCGCGCGCATTGCGCGGCGGTCGCGGCGAGATTGAGCGTTGCGGCGGTGCTCGGCGGGTAGAGCAGGCGCGGCTCGGGGTCCTCGGCGGGGATCGTCGGCAGCTTGGTCCAATGGCGGTCGGCGACCTTGTGATGCGCCATCCCGCCGACGTCGACCTCGGTCAGGCTGAGCGGCCCGTCGACCGGCTGCGGCCCGACGGGCAGCGCCAGCCGCTCACCCTCGGGCACCTGCATCTCCAGGAGAAAGCGCATCTCCCACCGCGCTTCGTCGAGCAGGTCATCGACGCCGTTGCCCGCTTCGGGCAGTCTCGCGGCCCCGTCGGGAAATGGGTGCGCGGGCGCGGTAATCTCGTACAGGTTCTGCAACGTCCACAGCGCGATGCCGCCGTTGACGACATATTTGCCCTGATCGCCCGCATCGTACCAGCCGCCGGTCACGTCCAGCGTGTAGCGGCAGCCGGGCCAGATCGTGCCGCGCTCGTCCCGGCCGGTGAAGCAACCCGCGACCTCGTGCGGGTGCCCGGCGGCGCGCGCCCAGGCGGGGCCACCCGCGAAGCGCGCCTCGATCGCGATGCCCGCACGGGTCTGGTAGAAATAGTTGAGCGCGGCCAAGCTGAGCGGGCGATACAGGCCGGGCTCGATCCGGAAGACGTGGCTGGTCACGCCGCCGACCTCCAGCCGGTAGCTCCCCGGCGTGCGGACCGCCCCGAACTCGACCAGATGGACATGGTCGCCCGACGCGGCGTCGTTGCGGACCGGCGTGGTCACGCCATGCGCCACCGCCCGCTCCTGCGCGTCGAGCAGCCGCCACGCGAGCGGCGTCCGCGCCGCGCTCGCCACCACCGCGCGCTTGGCGGTGTCGGGCAGGAAGCCGAGCTGGTTGAGGTGGATGTCGGGTGCCGGGGTAGCGCTAACATCGAGCATCGCGGCGGCGGCGAGCAGGAGCGATCGGAGCAGCATGGCAGCCTCAGGCGTTGGAAAGGGACTGGAGCAAGGTGGCGCGCATCCGCGCCAGCCCGTCGGCATCGGCGGGGCCGAGCACGCCCCGCACCTCGGGCGGAAGATGGGCCGCCGGATCGCCCCCGGCACCGAACACCCAATGGTCGAACAGCATTCGCCACACCGCGCGCTGGTCGTCGGGCAGCGTGCGCAGCGAGAACAGCGCCAGCAACAACGCGTCGAACGGGCTCGCCATGCCGGCGGGCGCGGGGTTCCACCAGTAATTCGCGAACACGTTCACCGCCTCCAGCGAGTCAACCGCGTGCCACCAATGGAACGGGATGTAGATCGCGTCGCCGGGCGCGAGCGTCGCCGTCTCGGCCACGGCCATCGCCTCGGCGAAGCGCGGGAACTGGTGGAGGTCCGGAGCGGCGGGATCGACCAGGCTGACCGGCGTCCCCGCCGGCGTGAAATCCAGCGGCCCCATGTAGAGGTTGGCGATCTGGTCGGGCGGAAACAGCGTGAAACGCCGCCGCCCGGCGACCACGACGCCAACATTCTCCTGCAGGTCATAATGCGTCGCGACCCGGATCGCGTTGCCGAGCCACAGGCGCAGCGGCACCGCCGGGTCGACCAGAGCGGTCGCGTTCTCGACGTCGAAGCCGGGGAGCAGCTCGCGGGCGGGGATCGACTGCACCGCCATCGCATACGGGCGGGCGACGTCCGCGTCGCGCAGCAGCCGGTCGAGAAACGGGTCGAGCGGCGACCGGCCGCGCGTGAAGTTCAGCGCCTTCAGGTCGGGCGTATAGAAAAACCTCGCCTCGATCTCCGGCGCGCCGACGATCGCGGGAACGGGCTCCGCATGGCTGAACCGTTTGAGGTACTCCACCGCCGCCGCCGCGCCTTCCCGTGCGGCGCGGACCGCGGGCCAGTCGACGGCGAGTCCGCGGAACACGGCGGGGCGCGCGGCGAGGCGGATCTCGCGGTCGAACAAGCGCCGGTCGACCCCGTGATATTCGTGGATCGGCGTGGGCGAGGGCAGGGTCACGACGCGCGCCGCAGCCCGGACAGCTCGCAGCCGACGCGGCGCAGATGGTCGTCCTGGCGCGGCATCGAGTTCGCGGTCTCGTCCACCACCTCGCGGATGTGCGCCAGCCGCGCTAGCGTTTCCGCGTCCGGCAGGGTATCGGCGGCGGGATGATAGCCGCTTGGCCGGATGCCCTTGCCGGCCATCACCGCCAGCCAGCTCGTCTCGGTGAACACCTCGTTATGCTCGCGAAAAATGCGGCCGTTGGCGCGGAACATGGCGAGCTTGTAGGCCAGACCCTCGGGCGGCGGCACCGCGCGCACGTCGCGCCAGAACGCGGAGTCGTCGCGCTCCGACGCATGGTAGTGCAGCACCAGGAAATCGCGGATGTCGCGATATTCCCCCGCCATCTCCGCGTTGAAGCGGTCGATCTCGGGGCGATCGAACCGGCGCGTGGGGAACAGCGTCAGCAGCCGCGCGATCGCGGTCTGGACGAGGTGGATGCTGGTCGATTCCAGCGGTTCGAGAAACCCGCCCGCCAGCCCCAGCGCGACGACATTGCCGATCCAGGCGCGCTTGCGATGCCCGGCGCGGAAGCGCAGCGGTTTGGGTTCACCCAAGGGAACGCCGTCCAGATTAGTGAGCAGCGTCGCGGCGGCCTCGTCGTCAGACAGGTGCGCGCTCGAATAGACATAACCGTTGCCGGTGCGGTGCTGCAACGGGATGCGCCATTGCCAGCCGGCGGCGCGCGCCGTCGCGCGGGTGAGCGGCAGCCGCCCGCCGCCGCTCTCGCACGCCACCGCCAGCGCGCGGTCGCAGGGCAACCAATGCGACCAGTCCTCCCAGCCCGCGCCCATCGCTCCCTCGATCAACAGCGCGCGAAAGCCAGAGCAGTCGATGAACAGGTCCGCCTCCACTCGTGCCCCGCCATGCAGCACGGCCGCCTCGACCAGCCCCGTTTCGCCGTCGCGCACGACGTCGACGACCCGGCCTTCGCGGCGCGCCACGCCCCAGCCCTCGGCAAGGCGACGCAGGTATCGGGCGTACAGCCCGGCATCGAACTGGAACGCATAGCCCAGCCTGGCGAGCGGCGAGTTGGAAAGATCGTGGCGCGGGTGCGCGAACCGGCCGCGCAGCCCCGCGACGGTGCAGATCGAATAGGCGCCGAGCGGCGTCGGGTCGCCCAGCGTTTGCGCCTTCAGCCAATGCTGGTGGAACTCGATGCCCTGCATGTCGATGCCGTAGAAACCGAACGGGTGAACGAACCGCTCGCCGACGCGCGTCCAGTCGACGAACTCGATGCCCAGCTTGAACGTCGCATTGGTCGCGCGCAGGAAATCGGCCTCGTCGATCCCGAGCAGGGCGTTGAACAGGTTGATCTGCGGAATGGTCGACTCGCCCACGCCGACCGTGCCGATCTCGTCGGATTCGACCAGCTCGATGCGGAGGCCCGGCACCGCACCCATGACGCGGGCCAGCCCGGCCGCCGCCATCCAGCCCGCGGTGCCGCCGCCGACAATCGCGACACGCCGGATCGCGTCGGGGGTCACACGGGCGATCCGGTGTCGGCGGCGAACGGCGACTCGGCGGTGAACTGGAAAAACGGGACGTCGGGCTCGGCGGGAACGGGTGGTGCCGCCACCCTGCCTTGCGCGAAGGGCGACAGCGCGGTGCGGCGCAGGAAATCGCCGTGCGTGGGCAACCGGTCGGCGGTGTCCAGAAAGCCGCGCCGCATCTGCTCCAGCGCCTGCGTCACCTTGGCTTCGTCGAGCGCGTCGGCGGCGGGTTCGTAGTCCTCGGGCACGATATGCTGGCCGAGGAACACCGCCACCCAGCTCGCATTGGTGAACAGCTCATACCCGTCGCGGAAGATGCGCGCCTTGGCCCGGAACAGGTCGATCTTGCGTTGCAAGGTGTCGGGAACCGACATGGTGCGACACCGGTCCCAGAACGCCGAGTCGTTGCGGCGCGTCGCCTTGTAATGCAGCACGATGAAGTCGCGCACGTCCTCGTACAGCTCGCGCATCTGCCGGTTGAACTCGTCGCGCTCCACCGGGCTGAACCGCTTGTCGGGAAACAGCGAGACGAGCCGGGCGATGCCGCTCTGGATGAAGTGGATGCTGGTCGACTCCAGCGGCTCGATGAACCCACTCGACAGCCCCAGCGCGACCACGTTGCGGTTCCAGCACTGTCGGCGGCGGCCGGTGGTGAATGAGAGGTGGCGCGGCGCGCCCAGCGGCTCACCGTCGAGATTGCCGAGCAGCAAGCGTTCCGCCTCGTCCCGATCCAGGTGCTCGCTGGCATAGACCAGCCCATTACCCGTCCGGTGCTGCAGCGGGATGCGCCATTGCCAGCCCGCGCTGCGCGCGGTCGAGCGGGTGAACGGGTCCGGGTCGCCCGGCAGCCTGCTCGGCACCGCTACCGCGCGGTCGCATGGCAGCCAGTGGCGCCAGTCCTCGTAACCGGTGTGCAGCGCTTCCTCGATCAGCAGCCCGCGAAAGCCCGAGCAATCGATGAACAGATCACCCGCGATCCGCTGGCCGTCTACGAGCGTCACCGCTTCGACAAAGCCGTCCGTCGGCCGCAGCGCCACATCGACGACGCGCCCCTCGACGCGGCGGGTGCCGCGCGCTTCGGCGTAGCGGCGCAGGTAGCGGGCGTACAAGGCGGCGTCGAAATGGAAGGCGTAGAACAGCTCGCGGACCGGCGACTGCGCGCCCTCGGCCGCGCGGCCGAACCGGCCCTTGGCGGCGGCCACCGCGCTCATCGACCATGCCGAGATGTCGGGCATCACCCGCCGCTGGCGCTCGCGCAGATACAGCTGGTGGAAATGCACGCCTTCCAGGTCGTGCCCGTGATGGCCGAACGGATGGAAATACCGCTCGCCCAACCCGCCCCAGTCGACGAACTCGATGCCCAGCTTGAACGTCCCCCCGGTCTCGCGGAGGAACTCGTTCTCGTTCAGGCCGAGCATCCGGTTGAAGTTGATGATCGGCGGGATGGTCGCCTCGCCGACCCCGACTGTGCCGATCTCCTCGGACTCGACCAGTGTGATGCGGGTATAGCCGTTGTTGAGAAACCGGCAGAAGGCGGCCGCGGCCATCCAGCCGGCGGTGCCGCCGCCGACAATGACGACATCGCGGATCGCATGCTCGTTCATCGGGTTGGCTGCCTCAGCTGCGCGCTCAGGAAAGCGGCGTGGGTGGGGACGGAGGGCAGCGCGGCGGCAATCGCGGCGCGCATGGCCGCCATCGCCAGGCGGACCTCACCGATCGGGGTCGCCCCCACCAGCGGGTCGACCCGGGCCGGAAAAACGCCTTGGCCGATCAGCACCGCCAGCCAGCTGTCGCGCGCGAATGTCTCCTCCTCGTAAAAGGGAAGCCGTCCACGCTCCCGGAACAGCGCCAGCGTGTGCGCCAGCGACGCGGGCGGCTCAACGCGGCGCTGCTCGCGCCAGAACGGCTCGTCGCGCGACGCGGCGAGGTAGTGCAGCGCGAGGAAGTCGCGCACCCGCTCCGCCTCGGCCAGGGTCTGACGATTATAGTCGGCGATCTCGACTGCTGCGCAATCACGGTCGGGCAGCATCGCGACGAGACGGTCGATCGCGCTGTGCGCAAGGTGGAGATTGCACCATTCGAGCGGCTCCATCACGGTCGCCGCGTCGCCGATCGCCACGCAGTTGCGCAGCCACGGCTTTGGCCGTGTCCCCGCCGCGACCGCGACCGGTGCCTCGCCCGGCTCGATGCCGGTGGCGACGCGCAGCTGGCGCGCGGCCTTGGCGTCCGTGACCTGCGCGGTCGGGTAGGCGAGCCCGTGCGAGGTGCGCGCCGGCGAGCTCGCGCTCCAGCGCCAGCCGGCCCCCAGCGCCGTGACCCGGTCCAGCGGCGGCGGGTCGGCGGGGGCGGGACCGTGCGCGAACAGCACGCGGTCGCAGGGAAGCCAGCGACGCCAGTCGTCGCGCCGATCGTCAAGCGCGGCGCGCAGCGTCGCACCGGGGCCGGTCGCATCCACGAACAGGTCGGCACGCTGCTCGCCGCCGTCGCCGAGCGCCAGCGCCTCGATGAAGCCGTCCGCGCGCAGCCGCGTGCCCGCGATCGGGCGCGACTCCTCGCGCACGCCGACATGCAGCGCGAAGGCGCGCAGCATCGCCCGATACCGCTCCACGTCGAGGTGCAGCCCGTATTCATAGCCGGAGAACAGGGCACCGGCGTCGGGCGCGGGCGGCGCGAACCGGCCGTCGCCGGCGAGCGCGGCGGCTGGGGAGAAACTGTCGAACGGCGCGGTCGCGCCCTCGCGCGCCGCGCGCAGCCATTGGAGGTGGAACGCGGTCGACGCGAACGCCTGCCCATGGCGACCATAGGCGTGGACATAGTCGGCGCGGTCCTTGCTCCACCCCGCGAACCTGCTGCCGAGCCGGTAGCCGCTGCCGGTCGCCAGCACCGCGTCCTCCTCACCGATGCGCAGGTCGCCGTGGAAACCCCGGATCGACGGCAGCGTCGCCGGGACCCGGTCGGCGAGCGCGTCCGGCGGCGGCGGGACGGGGTTGATCGTCACGGCCAGAAACGGCGCGCGCCGTTTCAGCGCCGCGGCCGCCGACCAGCCGACGACGCCCCCGCCGACCACCAGCACCTCACGGATCGCCCGCCCCTCCACGTCAGGCGACCGCCGCCATCGGACAATAGCGATCGAGATAGGCGACATGCTCCGGACAGGCCCCCGCCTGCTCGCGGATCTCCTGGCGCAACGCCGCCATGCCGCGCAGCAGCGTGTCGGTCGCGGGCATGTCAGCACGTGGATCGTACCCGTCGGGCATCACGCCTTGGCCGATATATACCGCGATCCAGCTCGCATCGAGGAACACGCCCTCGCGGTATTTCACCACCCGCCCGCGACGGCGGAACAGCTCCATCTTCTCGGCCAGGCTGTCGGGGATCGGCATGGTACGCACGTAATCCCAAAACGGCGAGTCGTCGCGCGTGGTGGCATGGTAATGGAGGATCAGGAAATCGCGGATACGATCATATTCCAGGTCGATCAGGCGATTGAACTCATCGCGGTCGACCGGGGAAACCGTCCGGTCGGGAAACAGCTCCACCAGCGCGGTGATCGCCGCTTGCACCAGGTAGATGCTGGTCGATTCGAGCGGCTCGAGGAAACCGCTCGCCAGCCCAATCGCGACACAATTGCCGACCCAGCTGCGCTCACGGCGACCGGCGCGGAAGCGCAGGGCGCGCGGCGCGGCGATCGCCTCGCCCTCCACCCCCGCCTGCAACGCGGACGCCGCCTCGTCGTCCGACAGAAAGGCACTCGAATAGACGTAGCCGTTGCCGGTGCGGTGCTGCAGCGGGATGCGCCAGCGCCAGCCCGCGGGCATCGCGACCGCGCTGGTATAAGGAGTCACGTCGGTGCGGGTGCGGCACGGCATCGCCACCGCGCGGTCGGCGGGCAGCCAGCGCGACCAGTCCTGGAAGGGTTCGGCCATCGCCTCGCCGAGCAGCAGCGAGCGGAACCCCGAACAATCGACGAACAGGTCGCCCGCGATCACCTCGCCGCCGCGCAGCCGCACCGACCGGATGTCGCCGCTTTCGCCGTCGCGGCGCACTTCCTCGACGATCCCCTCGGTCCGCGCCGCGCCCAGCCGCTCGGCGATCGCGCGCAGGTAGGGCGCGAACAGCAGGGCATCGAACTGGTACGCATAACCGAAGGTCGACGACAGGCTGCGCGGATCGGTGCCGGGCCGTTCGAACCGGTTCGCCCGCGCGAGCGCTGAGCCGTAGGAGAAGTCTTCCAGCGGCGGCATCGCCACGCCTTCGGCGCGCAGCCGCGCCCAATAATGGTGGAAATCGACCTCGCCGCGCCCGCGCCCGAAGGTGCCGAACGGATGGATGTAGCTATCGCCGATCCGGCCCCAGTCGGCGAACTCGATCCCGAGCTTGAACGTAGCGCGAGTCCAGGACATGAAATCGGCTTCGCGGATGCCGAGACGTTCGTTGAAGGCGCGGATGTGCGGCAAGGTCGCCTCGCCCACCCCGACCACGCCGATCGCTTCCGACTCGACCAGCCGCACGGAGCAGCGGTCGGGCAACAATTTCACCAGCGCGGCCGCGGTCATCCAGCCGGCGGTACCGCCGCCCACCACCACGATCCTCACCCGCTCCTGGTCGGACATTCTTCTTTCGTTCCGCCTGTTCCGCCCGCCTCGACGATCCGGCCATGCGCGTCAACCGGGCGGATCGCGTCAACCGAGCGGTGTTGTTATCCAGTCACACCAGCTTCGAAAAACCGCTTGCCCGTAAAATCATGTTAGCGCAATCAACGCCGGTCGACCAAAGGCCAACACAGGCATGATCGTCAAGCAACGGCGCGACAACAGCGCCATGGTATCAGGGGAGGTCAAGGTGGGTTCCATCGAAGCGACGCGCGACGTCGAGCGCAGGCAGTTGGGCAAGCTGCTGCGTTGCGGCGTGTCCGCCACCGCGTTGTGCATGGTCGCGGCAGCCGGGCCGGCGGTCGCGCAATCCACCTCCCCGACCGGATCCCAGGCGGGGCCCGGAACCGCCGGTGCCGCCAGCCCGAGCAGTTCTGCCACCGGCAACACCGGCACCCAGGTTCCCGCCGGCGAAACGCCTTCCCCCGACGCGACCGCGCCGGCTCCGGCCGACGCCGGTGCGAACCAGCCTGGCGACGTCATCGTGACCGGCATCCGCCAAAGCCTCGCCAACGCGCAGAACCTCAAGCGCAATTCCGACACCATCCTGGACGCGATCACCGCGTCCGACATCGGGGCGCTGCCCGACCGGTCGGTGACCGAAGCGTTGCAGCGCGTGCCGGGCGTCTCCATCGAGCGCTTCGCCGCTCCCAACGATCCCGACCATTTCTCGGTGGAGGGATCGGGCGTCAGCGTGCGCGGCCTGAACTTCGTCCGGTCGGAGGTCAACGGCCGCGATACCTTCTCGGCGGGCGTCGGCGGTCAGGCGATCAATTTTGCCGACGTTCCCGCCGAACTGCTCGGTTCGGTGGAGGTGTACAAGAACACCACCGCCGAATTGATCGAAGGTGGTCTGGCGGGCACCGTGAACCTCAACACCCGCAAGCCGCTCGACAACAAGGGATTGCACATCGGCGCGGATGCGGAGGCGAACTACGGCGATTTCGAGAAGAAATGGTCGCCAACCGGCTCGCTGCTGATCAGCGACACCTGGAAGACCGGGATCGGCACCTTCGGTCTGTTGGGCGATGTGTCCTATTCGCGCATCCGCAGCCGCGCGGACGGCATCCAGGTGACCAACTTCCAGACGCGCGACAACACGACCACGATCGCGGCGAACAGCAGCACGCCCATCTGCCGCAATCCGCTGCCGGGCAACAGCGACAAGACCACCTTGCCCGCCGCCTTGCCCGCCGCGAACGCGGCGTGCGGGGCCGCGTCCACCCCCGGGGCGGACGGGTTCGCCGACCCGCTTGGCGTGGCTTATGCGCCGATCGGCGGGCAGTTCCGCACGCAGGACTTCGATCGCAAGCGCGACGGCCAGGCGGTCGCCGCGCAATGGCAGAGCAACGACGAACGCGCGCTGCTCACCGCGCAGTTCCTGCGCACGCATTCCACCAACAGCTGGGGGGAGCATTCGTTCGAGACGGCGTCGGACGGATCGGA
>CAXSEO010000044.1:0-9505 GCA_964235525.1 uncultured Sphingomonas sp.
GGGCGGCGTGCCCGACAGGTTGGCGTAGTCGATCTGGTAATCGGCGGCGTTGTTGAACACGCCGACCGGGCCGATGTGATTGCTCCAGCTGCCGACGTCCTTCGACGCGCCCGCGCGGGAGATCAGCGCGTAGGGGCGCGCGGTGATCGGTTTCGCGCCCGCGTTGCCGACCGACTGGGTAACGGTGAACATGAAGTGATCGTCGACCGAGACCCGCAGTGCGAAATGCTGGCCCGCCGGGCTGGTCCAGCGCAGCGTCACCGGCCGCTGCGGCGTGAGGACGGCGGCGTCGGCGGTCCAGACCGTGTCCGCGCCCGGCGCGCTCAGCCCGTCGCCCGACCAGCCGAACTGCGCGAAATACGCGTCCGGCCCGCCCGAGGGCGCGAGCAGCCGGATCGGCGGCGCGTTCTTCTTCAGGTCCTGCTTGTAACGGGTGAGCACCACGTCGTCGACGCGCGCACCGCGCAGCGCGATCGAGCCGGACAGTTCGGGGGTGCTGATCCGCACCCTCGGCGTTTGCGCCAGTACCTGCGTGAGCGGGCGCACGCGGGCGGTGGAGGCTGCGACCGGGTCGGCGCGCGGGTTGGGCAGCGCTTGCGTCTTGCCGTTCACCACCCGCGTCGCGGGCGGCGCGGCGGGGAACAGCCGGTTCGCGACCAGCGGCCAGGCGAACAGGATCAGCGCCGCGATCAACGCGAACGTCACGAAGCTGCGGGTTTCTTCCTTCACTTCGCGAAGCCTGCCTTCAAATGTGTTACGGCACCGGGTCCGGCCCCATGCCGCCGAACGGATGGCAGCGCGCGATGCGCTTCACCGCCAGCCACCCGCCGCGCCCCGCGCCATAGCGGCGAAGCGCGGTGATTGCATAGGCGGAACAGCTGGGCTGATACCGACACGAGGGCGGCAGCACGGCGGATGGCCCGACCTGCCACGCGCGGACCAGCAGGATCAGCGTGCGCGTGATCACCGCCCGGCCTTCGCAAGCGCCTTGGCGAGTTCCGCGCGGAGCTGGTCAAACGACCGCTCGACCCCATCCGCGCGACCGATCAGCACATGGTCCGCGCCGGGAATGCCTGCGCTCGGCAGCAGTTCGTGGCCGAGCGCGCGGAAGCGGCGCTTCATGCGGTTGCGGACCACCGCGTTGCCGATCTTCTTGGTGACGGTGATGCCGAGCCTGATCGCCGGGTCACCGTCTCCGCGCGCGCGGACCAGCAGCACGAACCCCGGCATCGGCGCGCGACGACCGCTATTGGCCGCGAGGAAGTCGCGGCGCAGCTTGATCGCGGTTACGCGCGATGCGGCACCGGCCCGCTCCCCCTCCCGGCCACCCACAGCGTAACCTGATTGGGTGGCCGGGAGGGGGAGCGAGCCGGTGCCGCCCGGCGAAGCCGCCAGAGACGCTACGCGGACAGCTTCTTGCGGCCGCGGTTGCGGCGCGCGCGGATCACGCTGCGCCCGCCCACCGTTGCCATCCGCGCGCGAAAGCCGTGACGGCGCGCGCGCACCAGGTTGCTCGGCTGAAAGGTCCGCTTCATCGTTCATTACCCGCGCAAGAAAAACGGCCGCCTCGGGGACGGCCTCTCTGCCAGCGCGCTTAGCCAAGGGCGGCGCGGGGGTCAACATGGCGGGCGGCGCATCGCCGACCAGATAGGGCCAGTGTGTTACCGCAACAAGGCACATGCGCCTGTTCCCTCGCGCGCGAAAGCGGGTAAGAACCGTCGGCGGGGGTGGCGATGACGGCGTTGGTGTCGACGGTGGCGTATCTGGGGCTGGAGCCGCGCGCGGTCGAGGTGCAGGTGCAGCTGATCCCCGGGCTGCCCGCGTTCCAGGTGGTCGGCCTCGCCGATAAGGCGGTCGCCGAAAGCCGCGAGCGGGTGCGCGGCGCGGTCGCGGCGATGGGCCTCGCGCTGCCGCCCAAGCGCATCGTCGTCAACATGAGCCCGGCCGACATCCCGAAGGAAGGTTCGCATTTCGACCTGGCGGTCGCGCTCGGCTTGCTCGCCGCAATGGGGATCGTCGATGCGGAGGCGCTGTCCGATTATGTCGTCGTCGGCGAGCTCGGGCTGGACGCGCGGATCGCGCCGTCGCCTGGCGTGCTGCTCGCCGCGCTTCACGCGGCGGAGGTGGGCAAGGGGCTGATCTGCCCCGCCGCGCAAGGGTCGGAAGCCGCGTGGAGCGGCGGGGTCGAGGTGCTCGCCGCGCCCGACCTGCTGTCGTTGCTCGGCCATTTGAAGGGACAGGGGCTGCTGTCCCCGCCCGCGCCGGGCGAGGTGGAGGACGCCGCGCGCGGCCCCGACCTCAAGCAGGTCAAGGGGCAGGAGACCGCCAAGCGCGCGCTGGAGATCGCGGCGGCGGGCGGGCACAACCTGCTGTTCGTCGGCCCGCCCGGCTCGGGCAAGTCGCTGATGGCGGCGTGCCTGCCCGGCATCCTGCCGCCGCTCGACCCGGCGGAAGCGCTGGAGGTCAGCATGGTGCAGTCGGTCGCCGGGACGCTGGCGGGCGGGCGACTGACCCGCACGCGCCCGTTCCGGTCGCCGCACCACAGTGCGTCGATGGCGGCGCTGACCGGCGGCGGGCTGAAGGTGAAGCCGGGCGAGGTCAGCCTCGCGCATCTGGGCGTGTTGTTCCTCGACGAGCTGCCCGAGTTCAATCGCGCGGTGCTCGACTCGCTGCGCCAGCCGCTCGAGACCGGGACGGTCAGCGTCGCGCGAGCCAACGCGCATGTCACCTTTCCGGCCCGCGTCCAGCTGATCGCGGCGATGAACCCGTGCCGGTGCGGGCACCTGGGCGACGCCGCGCTCGCCTGCGCGCGCGCACCGCGCTGCGCGGCGGACTACCAGGCCAAGGTGTCGGGGCCGCTGCTCGACCGCATCGACCTGCACATCGAGGTGCAACCGGTCAGCGCCGCCGATCTGGTGCTGCCGCCACCCGCGGAAGGCTCGGCCGAGGTCGGCGCGCGCGTGGCGGCGGCGCGCGCGGTTCAGACGGCGCGCTATGCGGGGGAGGGCGCGCGCACCAACGCGGAAGCCGACGGCGCGCTGCTCGACCGGGTCGCGACGCCAGACGAGGCGGGTCGCCGCCTGCTCGCGCAAGCCGCGGAAGCGATGCGACTGTCCGCCCGAGGTTATTCCCGCATCCTGCGCGTCGCGCGCACCATCGCCGACCTGGCGGGCGCGGAGACGGTGGCGCGGCTACACGTTGCCGAGGCGCTCAGCTATCGGCGGCAGGCGCCGCGCAGCTAAGGGCTTGTGCCCAACGGCGTATCACGCCACGATCCAGCGTTAGTGCAGGGGGTGCGCTACGGACGAACGGGGGTCTTACCGATGAACTGGATGATGATGCCGCTCAAGCGTTATGCGGATTTCAGGGGGCGTTCGCGGCGCCAGGAATACTGGATGTTCATTCTGGGTCAGATCGTCGTGTTCGCGATCCTGGCATTGTTGTACTTCATGCTGATGCCCTCCAGCGCGACAATCGGCGCCAACGGCTTGCCCGCAGGACCTTCCGGCGCGATGGTGGCGGTGATCGGGCTTGGCGTCCTCTTCGTCCTGGCGATCTTCATCCCCACCTTGGCGGTGCAGGTCCGCCGCTTCCATGATCAGGACAAATCCGGCTGGTTGGTGCTGCTCCAGTTCATTCCTTATGTGGGCGGTATTATCCTGCTGGTGTTCATGTGCATCGAGGGTACGCGCGGCCCCAATCGTTTCGGCTCGGACCCGGTCCCGGAACATCTCGGCGACACGTTCGCCTGAGTACGCTGGCGGGGCGGTGAGGGCTGGGGTAGCTGAAGCGCCGTTCGTGGGATGAAGTGTGGCGGGCGGACACAAACTGCTGTTCGCCGGGCCGCCGGGTTCGGGCAAGTCGTTTGACGGTCGCACGGCTGCACGTCGCGGAGGCGCTCAGCTCTCGGCGGCAGGCACCGCCCGCTTAAGCGGTTGCGTCCGCGCGAAAGGCGGGCAAGAGTGGTGCGCGGCGAGGGGATCGCCGCAACCGGGGAGCCTTGCGATGGAATGGATGATCCTGCCGCTCAAGCGGTACCTGCAGTTCAATGGCCGGTCGCGCCGCAAAGAGTTCTGGATGTTTGTGCTGTTCCAGATCATCGTCAGCATCGTCGCGAACTTGCTTGATCATCTACTGGGCTATGGCCGTACGACGGCGCTGGTCACGCCGACGAGCTACTCGGCCTACGCAACGAGTAATGGCCCGATCGCCACGCTGGCGAGTCTGGCTCTGTTGATACCCGCGTTCTGCGTCACGGTCCGGCGGTTGCACGACACCGACCGGTCTGCCTGGTGGCTATTGCTGGTGCTGATCCCGCTCCTGGGCTGGATTGCGCTGTTCGTGTTCTATTGCCTCGATGGCACGCCGGGGCCGAATCGGTTCGGCGCGGATCCCAAGCAGCGCGGGTCGGACGACCTGCACGCCGTATTCCGCTAAGCGCTTGCCGCGCGCGGAGGCGCAAGCTACCGCGAGTGGCGATGCGGGTGTGGTGGAATTGGTAGACGCGCCGGACTCAAAATCCGGTTCCGCAAGGAGTGTCGGTTCGACCCCGACCACCCGCACCATTTTCAGGATGGGCGTTGACCTGGCCCGATAGCTCGGACCAGGTCAGCCCGCCGCGCCTATCTTGTCGAGCGTGATCGGCAGGTCGCGGACGCGCTTGCCGGTGGCGTTGTAGATCGCGTTCGCGACCGCCGCGCCGACCCCGGTGATGCCGATCTCGCCGATGCCGTGCGCGCCCATTGGGGTGTGCGGGTCGGCGATGTCGGTCCAGATCACGTCGATCTCGGGCACATCGAGATGCACGGGGACGTGATATTCGGCGAGGCTCGGGTTCATGACGCGCCCGCTACGCTCGTCGAAGAGCGTTTCCTCGGTCAGCGCGAGGCCGAGCCCCATGATGATCCCGCCGCGGAACTGGCTCGCCGCCGTCTTGGCATTGAGAATGCGCCCACAGTCGAACGAGCCGAGGAACCGGCTGACCCGCGTCTCGCCGGTGACCGCGTTGACGCGCACCTCGCAGAACATCGCGCCGTGCGAGTGCATCGACCAGTGCATCAGTTCGAGCGGCGGCGACGCATTCGCCTCGGCGCGGACTTCGTCCCGCTGCGCGCGCGACAGGATCGAGACATAGGTCTCGCGGCGCGCAGGGTCGTCGAGCTTGGCGAGGCCACCCTCGTAGCCCCCGATCTCCTCGGGCGTGAGCCCAGCAAGCGGGGAGTCGTTGCCCGCCAGCTTGAGCAGCTGCGCAACCAGGTCGTTCCACGCCGCGATGATCGACGCGCCGATCGCGGCGGTCTGCTGCGAGCCGCCCGCCATGATCGCGCCGGGAAAGTCGGTATCGGCATAGCCGATCTCGACATGGTTCATCGGCAGGCCGAGCCGCTCGGCGGCGACGATCGCGGTGGTGGTGGAGGTGCCCATCCCCATCTCGTGCGCAGCCAGTTCCACCCTGGCCCGACCCTCGCGCGTGAGGATGATCCGCGCCGCTCCCCCAGGCATGCGGTAATAAGGATACGTCGCGGTCGCGACGCCCATGCCGACCAGCCACTCGCCCTCGCGCCGCGTGCCGGGAGTGGCGCTCCGCTTCGCCCAACCGAACCGCTCCGCGCCGTCACGATAGGCTTTGGCGACCTCGCGAACCGAGAAGGGCAATCCCGAACTCGGGTCGGTGTCCGGCTCGTTCTTGAGGCGCAGCTCGACGGGGTCCATGCCGAGCTCGTGCGCTAGCTCGTCGATGGCGGACTCGATTGCGAAGCTGCCGACTGCTTCGCCCGGCGCGCGCATGAAGGTGTTGGCGAGCATGTTCATGGTCGCGACCTTCACCCCCAGCCGCATGGTGTCAGCCGCATAGGCGGACTTGCTCGCCAGGATGAACGGTTCGGGGAAGTTGTTGTGCGGTGTCGTGACCGTCGCGCCTTCGTGGATCAGCGCGGTGAGACGACCGTCCGCTTCCGCGCCCAGCGCGACTCGCTGCTCCGTCAGCGTGCGGCCGCCGACGATGCGATATACGCCCTCGCGCGACAGCGCGACGCGGACCGGCCGACCGGCCAGCTTCGCCGCGGCCGCCCCGAGCATCTGGTGATCCCACAAACCTTTGCTGCCGAAGCCGCCGCCGACATAGGGCGAGGTGATGTGGACCTGAGCGGCCTTGATCCCGAACACGTCGGCGATCGTCGCGGCCGTCGCGGTCACCATCTGGCTGGCGTCGTGGATGCGCAGCGTGTCGCCCTCCCACGCGATCGTCGCCGCGTGCGGCTCGATCGCATTGTGGTTGTGCCGGGGGGTGCGATAGACATGGTCGACCTTGAACGGCGCGGCCGCGAGCGCGGCGTCGGGATCACCCTTCTCCGATGCCAGCACCTGTCCGTGGAACAGCCCCTGCTGCAGGCCCTCCGCCTTGGCCTCCTCGAAGGACGTGGTCGCCGGCTCGGCCGCATAGGTCGCGTGAATCAGCGATGTGGCATGATCGGCCTGTTCCTGCGTGTCGGCCAGCACCACCGCGAGCGGCTGGCCGTTCCAGTGGATGCGGTCGTCCTGCATGATCGGCAGGTCGCTCGGGCCGACGGCGGTTGACGACGAGCCGAACACCGCCGGTTTGTTGAGGCGAGGCGCGTTCAGGTGCGTCATCACCAGCACCACGCCGGGTGCTGCCGCCGCCGCCGAGGTATCGATGGTAACGATCCGTCCCCGTGGGATGGTGGAGAAAGCGAGCGCGGCATAGACCATGTTCTCGAGCGCGATCTCGGCGGCGAAGCGCGCCTGACCCGCCACCTTGAGCGGGCCGTCGATCCGCGACACCGAGCTTCCGATCAGCCCGTGCTTGTGGGCGATCAACGGGTCGGGCTTGCCGCCGGGGATCCATGAATCGGGCGCGAGCGGGACGAGCTTGCTCATCAGCGTCTGGGTCGCGGTCTGCGCGACGATCTTGGCGTTGTCGACGATATTCATGCGGCGGCTCCTGCCAGCTGGCCCAGCGTGGCGGCGATCACGCGCCGCGCGAGGTCGATCTTGAACGCGTTGTCCTTGAGCGGGGCGGCGTCGGCGAGCTCCGCCTCGGCGGCGGCGACGAACGTCGCCTCGCTCGCGGGCTGGCCGATCAGCGCGGCCTCCGCCCGGCGTGCGCGCCACGGCTTGTGAGCGACCCCGCCGAGCGCGAGGCGCGCGTCGCGGATCGTGCCGCCCTCCACGTCGAGCGCGGCGGCGACCGAGACGATCGCGAAGGCGTAGCTGGCCCGGTCGCGCACCTTGCGGTAGGTCGAGCGGGTCGCGAACGTCGTCGCGGGCAGCTCGACGGCGGTGATCAGCTCACCGGGCGCGAGCTCGGTTTCGTGTTGCGGCGTGCCGCCGGGCAGGCGGTGGAACTCGACCAGCGGGATCGCGCGCGCGCCGGTTGCGCCCTCGACGTGAACAACGGCATCCAGCGCCGCCATCGCGACCGCCATGTCGGACGGATGCGTGGCCACGCAAGCAGGCGAAGCGCCGAGGATCGCGTGGATGCGGTTGAACCCGTCGATCGCGTCGCAGCCCGCGCCGCTGACGCGCTTGTTGCAGCGCGCCGCGTCGTCGTAGAGGTAATAACAGCGCGTGCGCTGGAGCAGATTGCCACCCACCGTCGCCATGTTGCGGATCTGCCCGGACGCGCCCGCGACGATCGCCTCGCTGACCAGCGGGAAGCGCGCGCGGACGGCGGGGTGGCTGGCGAGCGCGGTGTTGCTCGCGCCCGCGCCGATTAGCACCGATCCGTCGGCGCGCGCCTCGATCTCGCGCGAGATCGGGGTGACGTCGACCAGCGTTTCGGGCGTCTCCACGCCTTCGCGAATCAAATCGACGAGGTTGGTGCCGCCGCCGAGATACTTGGTCCCGGCGATCGCGCCTTGGCGGACCGCGTCGACGGGGTCGGTGGCGCGGGCATAGGCAAAGGGGGTCATTCCGCCGCCTCCAGATAGGTCTCGGTGATCGCAGCGACGATGCCGTTATACGCGCCGCAGCGGCACAGATTGCCGCTCATCCGCTCGCGCACTTCGTCATGGTCGAGCATGAACACGTTCGCGCTCAGGTCATGGCTGACCGCGCTCGGCACCCCGCGCCGCGCCTCGTCGACCATCGCCACCGCCGAGCAGATCTGCCCCGGCGTGCAATAGCCGCACTGGAACCCGTCATGCTCGACGAACGCCGCCTGGAGCGGGTGAAGCTCGGCAGGCGCGCCCAGCCCCTCGATGGTGGTGATCGCGCGACCCTCGTACTGAACCGCCAGCGCGAGGCAGCTGTTGATGCGCTCGCCGTCCGCCAGCACGGTGCAGGCCCCGCACGCGCCCTGGTTGCAGCCCTTCTTCGACCCGGTCAGTCCGAGATGCTCGCGGAGCAGGTCGAGCAGGGAGGTGCGCGGGTCGACCTCCGCCTCGCGCGTCAGGCCGTTGATGTGGAAGATCATGGATGCCTCGATAGCTCGATAACGATCAGCATAGTTTGACAAGGATCAAGCCGCAACCGGGGCAGCTCAGCGGCGTGGCAGGACCATCGTCGCCTCAAGGCCGCCGCCCACGCGATTGGCGAGGCGGATCTCTCCGCCGCTGTCCCGGACAATCGCGTTGGCGATCGCGAGGCCGAGTCCGATGCCGCCCGTATCGCGATTGCGCGACGCTTCCAGCCGGGTGAACGGCTCGAACACCTCCACCAGCCGCGTCTCGGGAATGCCCGGCCCGCGATCGGCGACGACGATCTCGACCGCCGCGTCCGCCGCCGCGACGCTGACCTCCGCCGCGCCGCCATATTTGATCGCGTTCTCCACCAGGTTGCGGACCGCGCGGCGGATCAGCGTCGGGCGGAGCCGCATCGGCAGTCGCGGGCTGTCGGCGAAGTTGATCTCCGCGCCGAGATCGCGGAAATCCTCGCAGACGGCGTCGACCAGCGCGGACACGTCCACCTCCGTGACCGGCTCGCTTGGCCGACCGAGGCGCGCGAGCGACAGGATGTCGTCGAGCGTGCGGCTCATGTCCGCGATCGTCTCGACCATGCGCGCGCGGTCCGTCTCGTCCTCCACCGACTCGACGCGGACGCGGAGCGCGGCGAGCGGCGTCCTGAGGTCATGCCCGATCGCGCCGAGCATCCGATCCTTCTCGTCGAGCATCGCCGACACCCGGAGTCGCAGCGCGTTGAAGCCGCTCGTCACCGCGCGCACGTCGAGCGGACCCCGTTCGACCAGCGGCGCTTCCGCCGCCCCCGGCGTGAACGCGCGCGCGGCGCCGGCGAGCGCGCGCAACGGCAGCGTGATCCGCCGCGTGATCCACAGCACGGGCAGCAGCACGACGATGTAGAGGATCAGCGTCTGCATGATCAGCCGCGGCACCAGCGCGCGGTCGGGGCGACGCCATGGCGCGGCGAGCACCAGCCAGCCGCGACCGGGCTGCTCCACCGCGACCCGCAGCTCCGACACGTTGTTCCGCACCCGCGCGCGCTGGGTCGCGGGCAGCCCGCGCAGCCATGGTGCCTGCGGGTCAAGTGG